>NZ_JAKUKE010000007.1 GCF_024197615.1 Desulfuromonas sp. KJ2020 | reverse complement strand
GCAAATTAGGGATTTCCCATCACAAGACTAGGCATTCACAAGCTCCTGCCAATGCCAGGCCCGCAAAAGAAAACTTTCATCCCTACGCTGTAAGAAATTGACGCGTTGTTTACAGAATCCGATAATATCGAGGGGAGGATTTTGTAAACATGGTCATGCACAAAAACATTCGGTTAACGCCTCATGATCGGCAGAAGATCTGGCAGCTTTGGCAGACTGGCGAATACAAGGTCAGTCGCCTGGCAGAACTCTACCGGGTTTCGAGGCCAACGATCTACAAGATACTCGCACGGGCCAGGAAGCAGGAGTTTGTACCCCGCAAGAGTGTCAACGATCGTTTTCGTAGCCTCAAGTATGGGCTGAAGCGGCTGGCTAAAGTCGAGCGCGAACTCGAAGAAAAACGAAAAAGAGAAGCCAGACGCTACAACAAATCATATCCTGGAGAGCTGGTTCACTTCGACAGCAAGCGGCTCCCGTTGATCAAGGGCGAAGATCAGACGCTGCCACGCGAGTATCTGTTCGTCGCCATTGATGATTATTCCCGGGAACTCTATGCAGGGGTATTCCCGGACAAGACACAACACAGTGCCGAACTCTTTCTGCGTCAGGTGGTCGATGAATGCCCTTACACCATCGAATACACCTACTCAGACAACGGCAAAGAATTTAAAGGCACTGGCGAACATGCTTTCGTCAAGGCTTGTAACGAACTCGGTATCGGCCAGAAGTTTACGCGGATCAGCCGGCCCCAGACCAACGGCAAAGCCGAGCGTGTTATCCGCACAATCATGGAGATGTGGCATCAGCAGGAGACGTTCAAAGATCGTAAGAACCGCCATTTCAGCCTGCTGCGCTTCATCAACTTTTACAACACGGTCAAGCCCCACAAGGGCATTGACGATCTAACGCCATACGAAAAATTGCTGGATCATTTCTATGGCTTAAAAGTGTAAACAACGCGTTCAGATCTAACACCTACGCTTTTCAATCTCACCCATCCTACCGCAATTCAAAATAAAGAAAAGTCAGGAAATTCCTGAGGGCTCGCCATCTTTTCCGCCCTCTTCTCAAGCCGGCAGCGGCCAGTCAGCCTCGTATCCAGCGGGATAAAACATCTCGCGGGTGCGGT
>NZ_JAKUKE010000005.1 GCF_024197615.1 Desulfuromonas sp. KJ2020 | reverse complement strand
GCCCAGATGGACGGCGCTATTCTGGTCGTTTCGGCCGCTGACGGCCCCATGCCCCAGACCCGTGAGCACATCCTGCTCGCCCGTCAGGTTGGCGTACCCGCCATGGTTGTCTTCCTTAACAAGGCCGACATGGTTGACGATGCCGAACTTATGGAGTTGGTTGAGCTGGAAGTTCGCGAGCTGCTTTCTTCCTATGAGTTCCCCGGTGACGACATTCCCATCATCCCCGGTTCGGCTCTGAAGGCCCTTGAGGGCGATGCTGGTGAGCTGGGCGAGCAGGCCATCATGAAGCTGATGGACGCCGTTGATAATTACATCCCCGAGCCCGAGCGCGCCATCGACCGGCCCTTCCTGATGCCCGTCGAGGACGTCTTCTCCATCTCCGGCCGTGGTACGGTTGCTACCGGTCGTGTTGAGCGCGGTGTCGTTAAGGTGGGTGAGGAAGTTGAAATCGTTGGTATGAAAGCCACCACCAAGACTGTCGTGACCGGCGTCGAGATGTTCCGCAAGCTGCTCGATCAGGGCCAGGCTGGCGACAACGTCGGCGTCCTGCTGCGTGGCGTCAAGCGCGAGGACATCGAGCGTGGTCAGGTATTGGCCAAGCCCGGCAGCATTACGCCGCACACGAAGTTCAAGGCAGAAGCCTACATCCTGTCCAAGGAAGAAGGCGGCCGTCACACCCCGTTCTTCAAGGGGTATCGTCCTCAGTTCTACTTCCGCACTACCGACGTTACCGGTATTGTGGAGTTGCCCGAAGGGACCGAGATGGTCATGCCTGGCGACAACGTCGCCATGACGGTTAACCTGATCACCCCCATCGCCATGGACAAGGAACTGCGCTTTGCTATCCGCGAAGGCGGTCGTACGGTTGGCGCGGGTGTTGTTAGCGAAATTATCGAGTAAAAACATTCAAAACCTCCTCCCCTCGTGAGAGGGGAGGAGTTGAAGGACGACACCATGCGGGATATCGTTACCTTGGCTTGCACTGAATGCAAGCAGCGCAATTACACCACCACGAAAAACAAAAAAAATACTCCCGACAAGCTGGAGTTTAGTAAATATTGCCGTTTCTGTCAGAAGCACACCCCTCACAAGGAAACCAAGTAGGGGCGAACGGCAGGAAGAGGAATTACGCAGTTTTCTGCATGCAGGCCAGTAGCTCTAATGGCTAGAGCACCGGTCTCCAAAACCGGGTGTTGGGGGTTCGAGTCCCTCCTGGCCTGCCATTTTGATGGTCATCCTCCAAAGGGGTTTTATAGTGCTTGCCAAAACGACAGAGTTTTTGACGAACGTAAAGGGTGAGCTTAAAAAAGTTACCTGGCCGACGCGCAAGGACACAATCGCGTCAACAACGGTTGTTATTGTTCTGGTCTTCGTCGTTGCCGTGTTTTTGTGGGTTGTGGACTCAGCTCTCTCCGCGGTGATACGCGCACTCCTGAGTTGATAGGGAGAAGCTGATATGGCGAAAAAATGGTATGGCGTACACACGTACTCCGGATTCGAGAATAAAGTAAAACTCAATCTGGAGGAGCGTATCCGATCGCTCGGAGCGGAAGAGTTCTTTGGGGAAATATTGATCCCTTCCGAGACGGTGGTTGAGTTGAAAAAGGGAGAGCGCAAGACCTCTTCCCGTAAATTTTTTCCTGGCTATATACTTGTCCAGATGGAGTTGAACAACGAAACCTGGCACATAGTTAAAGATATACCGAAGGTTACCGGATTTGTCGGAGGAGGAACTGCTCCTCCTTCTATACCTGACGAAGAAGTTGCCAAGATTACTTCTCGCATCGAAGAAGGTGTGGAACGACCCAAGCCGAAAGTCGAATTTGAAGTGGGCGAAACGGTACGTGTCGTTGATGGTCCGTTTCTTAACTTTACCGGTGTGGTCGAAGACGTGAAGCCTGACAAGGGCAAGCTCAAGGTCATGGTCAGTATTTTCGGGCGGGTTACGCCGGTCGAACTCGAATTCATTCAGGTAGAAAAAACCAGCTAGGGCTGGTTCTAACAAGATAAACTCAAGGAGTCACTCATGGCCAAGAAGGTTGTTGGTTTGATTAAACTGCAGATTCCTGCCGGCAAGGCGAACCCTTCGCCTCCGGTCGGTCCCGCGCTCGGCCAGCATGGGGTCAACATTATGGAATTCTGTAAGGCGTTCAACGCAAAGACCCAGGCACAGGACGGAATGATCACACCTGTCGTCATTACTGTCTACGCCGACCGGTCCTTTTCCTTCATCACCAAGACGCCGCCCGCAGCCGTTCTGCTCATGAAGGCCGCCAAGATTCAAAAGGGGTCCGGCGTGCCTAATAAAAACAAAGTGGGCAAGGTCACCAAGGATCAGGTCAGGGAGATTGCTGAGCTGAAAATGCCGGATCTCAATGCCTTTGATATCGAAAAGGCAATCCTTACTATTGAAGGCACCGCCCGCAGCATGGGCCTCGAAGTCGTATAACTGGAGTTGCAAATGAGTGCAGGAAAAAAACATACTCAAGCTAAGGCCAAGATAGACAGAACAAATGCCTATCCGATTGAGGAGGCTCTTGCTCTTGTCAAGGAGACTTCCTTCGCCAAATTTGACGAAACGGTTGACGTCTCCATCCGCTTGGGCGTTGACCCTCGTAAAGCCGATCAGATGGTTCGTGGTGCCGTTGTTCTTCCCAACGGGCTCGGAAAAACCGTCAGGGTTCTCGTCTTCGCCAAAGGTGAGAAGGCTCAGGAAGCCACCACAGCCGGGGCCGATTATGTCGGTGCGGATGATCTCGTGGCCAAGATTCAGGAAGGTTGGTTCGATTTTGACACCGCTATCGCTACTCCAGATATGATGGGTACGGTCGGCAAAATCGGCAAGTTGCTTGGTCCCCGCGGCCTTATGCCCAATCCCAAGGTCGGTACCGTGACCTTTGATGTCGGGCGGGCAGTGACCGAGGCCAAGTCGGGCAAAATCGAATATCGCGTTGAAAAAGCCGGCATTGTGCATGCTCCGGTGGGCAAAGTCTCCTTTGACGTTGAAAAACTTAAGGAAAACGTAGTCAGCCTCGTTGATGCTCTTGTTAAGGCCAAGCCCGCTACCTCCAAGGGGACTTACCTTAAAAAAGTCAGCATTTCCAGTACGATGGGGCCAGGCCTCAATATCGATGTCGCTGCCCTGCAGGCGATGGTCAAATAAGATTTCTTCGCACGACAGTCGTCCTCTCTACGGTAGGACGACTGGTAGTTTACATAACGCTCCCGGTCAAAGACAGCAGGTGCGCTATCCGAATGCGCTTAAAAGATTGACTGCCTGCCGAGGCTGGAACAATGGATCGACGATTTCGTCTCACTCCATGACCTCAGACTGGGGCAAGGGATCTAAGCAGATCCCCAAATCTCAATGAAAGGAGGAGAGACGTTGAACAAAAGCAGCAAAGAACAGATTGTCGCCGAGTTGAGTGAAAAACTCGCTTCGGCCAAAGCGGCCTTTCTTGCGGACTATCGTGGGCTCAACGTGGAGCAGGTCGATAAGCTGCGCGGTGAACTTCGCGGGGCAGGAGTTGAATACCGCGTTGTCAAGAACACCCTGTTGAAACTGGCCGCCAAAGGAACTTCCTGTGAGTGCCTTTCCGACCACCTTGCCGGTCCTACCGCGATCGCTATCGCCGGGGCGGATCCTGTGGCTCCCGCCAAAATTCTGTCCGAATTTGCCAAAACCAACAAGACCTTTGCTCTGAAGGTCGGTTCGCTCAATGGCAACCTGCTGGAACTGGCACAGATCGAGGCTTTGGCCGAGTTGCCGAGTCGCGAGGTTCTGCTGGCTAAAGTCCTCGGTTCGCTTAATGCTCCCGCGACCAATTTTGTTGGTGTGCTGGCGGCTATTCCGCGTTCCCTGGTACAGGTCCTGGCAGCTATTCAAGACAAAAAAGCGGCTTAATGTAGCCCTTTTACCCCATTTTACGCATAACACGTTACGGAGGAATATTTATCATGGCTGAGATCACTAAAGAACAGGTTGTAGAATTTATTGAAAAAATGAACGTCCTTGAGCTGGCTGAGCTCGTCAAGGAACTCGAAGAGAAGTTTGGTGTTTCCGCTGCCGCTCCTGTCGCTGTGGCCGCTGCCGCTCCTGCCGCTGGTGGTGCTGCTGCTGTAGAAGAAAAAGATGAGTTCGATGTTGTTCTTGCCAGCGCTGGCGACAAAAAGATCAACGTTATCAAGGTTGTTCGTGCTGCCACGGGCCTGGGCCTCAAGGAAGCCAAGGATCTCGTTGATGGTGCTCCTCAGACCGTCAAGGAGGCCATGCCTAAAGCCGAAGCCGAAGAGCTCAAAAAGCAGCTCGTCGAAGCTGGCGCCACTGTGGAACTCAAGTAGTTCCCTTCCCATAGTTTCGCCATTAGCCAAGGTCGCCTTGTGCGGCCTTGGCTATTCTACTTTCGTTACCTAAAGGAGAAATCATGGCTTATTCGATCGCGAATAACCAGCTTCTGAGGAAACATTTTGCCGAGATCAAGAGGATCATCGACATCCCCAACCTCATTGATATCCAGAAGACTTCCTACAAGCGTTTTCTTCAGGCGGAGCTACCTCCTTCGGCCCGGCAGAACGTCGGCCTGGAAGCCGTCTTTCGTTCCGTATTTCCTATCCGGGACTTCAATGAAACCAGCTCACTTGAATACGTAGCCTATTCACTGGGAACTCCCAAGTATGACGTGGATGAATGCCATCAACGGGGTATGACTTTTGCCGCCCCGGTAAAGGTACGCGTTCGTCTTGTTTCCTGGGATGTCGACAAGGACTCGGGTGTGCAGTCCATCCGCGACATCAAGGAGCAAGAGGTCTATTTCGGTGAAATCCCGCTGATGACCGAAAACGGTACCTTTATTATTAACGGGACTGAAAGGGTTATTGTCAGCCAGTTGCACCGGTCACCCGGTGTCTTTTTTGACCATGATAAGGGCAAGACACACTCCAGTGGGAAGATTCTCTACAGTGCGCGTGTTATCCCCTATCGCGGATCCTGGCTCGACTTTGACTTTGATCATAAAGATATTCTCTATGTACGCATCGACCGTCGCCGTAAGCTGCCTGCAACTGTTCTGCTGAAGGCCCTGGGCTACACGGCTGAAGAATTGCTCAATTACTACTATGATGTTGATACCATCGTGGTCGATGGCGATAACTATCAGAAAAAAGTCAATCTTGACTTGCTCGCCGGCCAGAGGGCCAGCTGTGATATCGTGGCGCCCGATGGCGAGGTTCTGGTCAAGGCCAACCGCAAATTTACCAAAGCAGCCATCCGCAAACTGGCGGAAAAGGGCATCGAAGCGATTTCAATCCTCAAGGAGGATGTGGTCGGTAAAGTGGCCTCCTCGGATATTGTCGATACGGCCACCGGTGAGATTGTGGTCGAGTGCAACGAAGAGATCACAGAAAGCAAACTCGAAGAGCTGTTGTCCAGGGGGATCACCGAGTTCAAGGTGCTCTTCATTGACAACCTCTATGTCGGTCCCTATTTACGCGAAACGTTGCAGCTTGACAAGGTGGCTACGCCGGATGACGCCAAGATCGAAATATACCGGCGTCTCCGTCCCGGGGATCCCCCGACCATCCGTAGCGCCTCTGCCCTGTTCGATAGCCTTTTCTTTAATTCGGAGCGCTACGATCTTTCGGTTGTCGGTCGCCTCAAGCTCAACTATAAGCTGGGGCTGAAGTCCCCTCTGGATCTGACCACCTTGACCAAAGAAGATATCTTGGAGGTGGTGCGCTATCTCATCGATCTGCGAAACGGCAAAGGAGCGATCGATGACATTGACCATCTCGGCAATCGTCGCGTCCGCGCCGTTGGCGAGTTGCTGGAGAACCAGTACCGCGTTGGTCTCGTCCGGATGGAACGAGCCATCAAGGAGCGCATGAGTCTGCAGGAGATCGACAGTCTCATGCCCCACGACCTGATCAACTCCAAGCCCGTTTCGGCCGTTGTAAAGGAGTTCTTTGGCTCGTCTCAGCTGTCTCAGTTCATGGATCAGACCAACCCTCTCTCCGAGATTACCCACAAGCGCCGTCTTTCCGCGCTTGGACCGGGTGGTCTGACCCGAGAAAGGGCCGGCTTCGAAGTCCGTGACGTTCATCCAACGCATTACGGGCGGGTTTGTCCTATTGAGACCCCTGAAGGGCCGAATATCGGTCTGATCGCCTCGCTTTCGACCTATGCGCGCATCAACGAGCACGGGTTTGTCGAGACACCCTATCGCCTGGTGTCTGCGGGTAAAGTAACAACTGAAATCAAATACTTTTCTGCCTTGGAAGAGGAAGGCCACGCCATTGCGCAGGCGAATGCCCCGTTGAACGAGGACAACACCTTCGTCAACGAGTTGGTCAACGCCCGGAAAAACGGCGAGTTTATGCTGATGAACCGCGAAGAGATCGAGCTGATGGACGTTTCGCCCAAGCAGCTGGTCTCCGTGGCCGCGGCGCTTATCCCCTTCCTTGAAAACGACGACGCCAACCGCGCCCTGATGGGCTCCAACATGCAACGACAGGCTGTGCCCCTGCTTCGTGCCGACGCGCCATTGGTCGGGACGGGGATGGAGCGCATTGTCGCCCATGACTCGGGTGCAGCAGTCGTGGCGCGCCACAACGGTGTGGTCGAGAGTGTCGACGCGGCGCGCATCGTCGTCAAGATTGACGAAGGCGAGTTGGATGAGTCAGGAACCGGCGTGGATATTTACACGCTCATCAAGTTTCTGCGCTCCAACCAGAACACCTGTCTCAACCAGAAACCTATCGTCAAGGTAGGTGACAGGGTGCGGCGCGGCGAGATCATCGCCGATGGTCCTTCTACCGAGTGGGGCGAACTGGCCTTGGGCCAGAACGTCCTGGTCGCCTTCATGCCATGGGAAGGCTACAACTTCGAGGACTCCATCCTTATCTCCGAAAAGCTGGTCAAGGAGGATCGCTATACCTCCATCCATATTGAGGAGTTCGAATGCGTCGCCCGCGACACCAAGCTCGGTAAGGAAGAGATCACCGACGACATTCCCAACCTGGGCGAAGATGCCCTCGCGGATCTCGACGAGAGCGGTATCATCCGTATTGGCGCTGAGGTCAAACCGGGGGATATTCTGGTCGGAAAAATCACGCCGAAAGGAGAAACCCAGCTTTCGCCGGAAGAAAAGCTGCTCCGGGCGATTTTTGGCGAAAAGGCCGGGGACGTTCGCGACACTTCACTGCGCGTACCGCCTGGTGTCGAAGGGGTGGTTATCGGGGCTCGTGTCTTTTCCCGCAAAGGGATCGATAAAGATACCCGCACCGAGCATATCGAAAAGACTGAAATCGACAAGCTGCTTAAAGACCAGAATGACGAAATACGCATTATCCGCGAGTCCGCCCGCGGGAAAATGCTTTCCCTGCTGGCGCAACAGACTTCGGCCGTCGCCATTGTCGACGAAACGGGCAAGACTTTGCTGCCTAAGGGACAGAAGCTGACGGAAGAACTCCTTTCCGCTGTGCCCCTCAAACGCTGGCAGGAGATTTCCCTCGCCAACGCCCCGGAAGTTGAAGATAAAGTTGCTACTGTGCTGGCGCATCTGCATGAACGCGAGGAATTGATCCGCGGCGTTTTTGCCGACAAGATCGAAAAGCTCAAGCGTGGCGATGATCTGCCCCCCGGCGTCATCAAGATGGTTAAAGTGTATATCGCCATCAAACGCAAGCTCTCCGTCGGTGACAAAATGGCCGGCCGTCACGGCAACAAGGGTGTACTGTCTCGGATACTCCCCGAGGAGGATATGCCCTACATGGAAGACGGCACCCCGGTTGAGATCGTTCTCAATCCCCTGGGTGTTCCTTCCCGTATGAACATCGGGCAGATTCTGGAGATCCATCTAGGTTTGGGCGCACGTGGCCTGGGGATGCGTATCCAGGAGGTTGTAGACAACCAGTTCAGCCCGGAAAAGATTCGCGAGAAGATCAAGTCCATCTATGGCAACAAGGAGCTTGATTCGTTTATCGACGGTCTTGATGAGGACGATCTGATGGCCCTGGCCCGCCGCCTTTCCAAGGGGGTTCCCATGGCGTCGCCCGTCTTTGAAGGGGTGAACGAAGAGCAGATCAAGGGCGAAATCGAGCGGGCGGGCTTCTCCAGTTCCGGTCAGATGACCTTGTACAATGGCAAGACCGGCGAACCGTTCCTCGAGAAGGTTACCGTGGGCATTATGTACATGCTCAAACTTCACCACCTGGTCGATGACAAGATTCACGCTCGTTCCATTGGGCCCTACAGCCTGGTTACGCAACAGCCTTTGGGCGGAAAAGCCCAGTTCGGTGGCCAGCGACTCGGTGAGATGGAGGTGTGGGCTCTTGAGGCGTACGGTGCTGCACACGCCCTGCAGGAATTCCTGACCGTCAAATCGGACGATGTGGCAGGAAGGACCCGGATGTACGAAGCCATAGTCAAAGGGAAGCACACGCTGGAGGCCGGACTGCCCGAATCCTTCAACGTGCTCATCAAGGAATTGCAGTCTCTGTGCCTCGATGTGGAACTCCTCGAAGAGGAAGAAGAATAAACCACCATCCTATAAGGAGGATGTGCTTTGGACGATATTTTCAGCTTTTTTGAGCGACCGAAGGATCCCCTCAATTTTAATTCGATCCGTCTTTCACTGGCGTCGCCGGACAAGATCCGTGAGCGGTCCTTTGGTGAGGTCAAAAAACCGGAAACCATTAACTACCGCACCTTCAAGCCGGAGCGCGATGGCCTCTTCTGCGCCAAAATCTTCGGCCCGACGAAGGACTATGAGTGCAATTGCGGCAAGTATAAGCGGATGAAACATCGCGGCATTGTCTGCGAAAAATGCGGTGTTGAGGTCATTCCCAGCAAAGTGCGAAGGGAGCGTCTCGGCCATATTGATTTGGCCTGTCCGGTGGCTCATATCTGGTTTCTCAAGTCGCTGCCTTCCCGTATTGCGACATTGCTCGATCTTACTCTCAAGGAGGTTGAGCGGATCCTCTATTTTGAGGCCTATGTCGTCCTGGATAAGGGAGATACCACTCTCGCCGTCGGCCAGATCCTGAGCGAAGACAAGTATCGTGAACTGATGGACGAGTTTGCTGGTCAGTTTACGGCTGCCATGGGTGCCGAAGCGGTCAGGGAGCTGCTGACCACTATTGAGCTCGACGAACTGTCCCAATCTCTGCGCGTCGAGATGCGCGAGGCCGCCAGCGAAGCCAAACGCAAAAAGGTCGCCAAGCGCCTGAAGGTCGTGGAAGCCTTCAAGGTGAGTGGCAACCGTCCCGAGTGGATGATTCTCGAAGCGATCCCGGTTCTGCCGCCAGAACTGCGGCCGCTGGTACCTCTGGATGGAGGTCGCTTTGCGACCTCGGACCTCAATGATCTCTATCGGCGGGTAATCAATCGTAATAATCGCCTTAAGCGTCTGATTGAACTGCGGGCCCCCGAGGTCATCATCCGCAATGAAAAGAGGATGCTGCAAGAGTCGGTGGATGCCCTTTTTGATAACGGTCGCCGTGGGCGGGCCATCACCGGCCCCAACAAGCGTCCGCTGAAGTCGCTTTCGGACATGCTCAAAGGAAAGGGCGGTCGCTTCCGCCAGAATCTGCTGGGTAAGCGCGTCGACTATTCTGGCCGTTCCGTTATCGTCGTCGGCCCTGAGCTCAAGCTCCACCAGTGTGGTCTTCCCAAGAAGATGGCACTGGAGTTGTTCAAGCCCTTTATCTACAACAAACTTGAAGAACGGGGCTACTGCACCACGATCAAAAGTGCCAAAAAGCTGGTTGAGAAGGAAAAGCCCGAGGTCTGGGATGTTCTCGACGAAGTCATTCGCGAGCACCCGGTCATGCTCAACCGCGCCCCGACCCTGCATCGTCTCGGCATTCAGGCCTTTGAGCCGGTTCTCATCGAAGGTAAGGCCATCCAGTTGCATCCTTTGGTCTGTACTGCTTTTAACGCCGACTTTGACGGTGACCAGATGGCCGTGCATCTGCCTCTTTCCATCGAGAGCCAGATTGAGGCGCGCGTACTGATGATGTCGACCAACAATATCCTGTCCCCGGCCAATGGCAAACCCATCATTGTGCCCTCACAGGACATGATTCTTGGTCTCTATTACATGACGCGTGAGCGGGCTTTTGTAAAAGGTGACAGCAAAATCTTCTTCTCTCCCGAAGAAGTTCGCATCGCCTATGACGCGGGCGAGGCTGATCTGCAGGCCAAGATCAAAGTGCGCATGGTGACCGGGGAAGGGCGTGAATCCGCGTTGGTCGATACGACGGTAGGGCGGGTGCTGCTCCGGGAGATCGTTCCGGCTTCCATTCCCTTCGAGCACATCAACCGGACCATGACCAAAAAACAGGTAGCCGAGTTGATCGATACGGCCTTCCGTCTGGCAGGGCCGAAGGAGACAGTCATACTTGCTGACCGTCTTAAAGATACAGGTTACCGCTTTTCTACCATTGCCGGCATTTCCATCTGTCTCGACGACATGGTTATTCCGGCCGCCAAGCAGGACTATATTGACAAGGCCGTTCAGGAAGTTACGGAAATCCAGAACCAGTATACAGAAGGTCTGATCACCGATGGCGAGCGCTACAACAAGGTTATCGATATCTGGGCCAAGTGTACGGAGGATATCGCCGGTATCATGCTCGGCAACCTCTCGGTTGATGTGTTGACGGACCCGGAGTCCGGTGAGCAGGTCAAAATTCCTTCTTTCAATGCCATCCATATGATGGCTGATTCGGGTGCCCGAGGCAGTGCTCAGCAGATTCGCCAGCTGGCGGGTATGCGCGGACTGATGGCCAAGCCTTCCGGCGAAATCATCGAAACCCCGATTACTGCCAATTTTCGTGAGGGTCTGACCGTTCTTCAGTACTTCATCTCGACCCACGGTGCTCGTAAGGGTCTGGCTGACACGGCGCTCAAAACGGCCAACTCCGGTTACCTTACGCGTCGTCTGGTTGACGTGGCCCAAGATGCCATCATCACCGAGCAGGATTGCGGCACTCTCGACGGCATACTCGTATCCTCCCTCACGGAGGGCGGGGAGGTCATCGAACCGCTCGGGGACAGGATTCTCGGCCGGGCTGCCCTTGAAGACGTACTGGACCCAGTAACGGGCGACATTCTGGTGGAGGCGAATCAGGAAATCGATGAAACCCTGGTGGCCAAAATCGAGAACGCGGGCATTGAGAAACTTAAAATACGGTCTGTGCTGACCTGCCAAAGTCGTCGCGGCATCTGCGCGACCTGTTATGGTCGCGACCTGGCTCGCGGGCATATGGTCAACCTGGGTGAGGCTGTCGGCGTTATTGCTGCCCAGTCCATTGGTGAGCCTGGCACGCAGCTGACCATGCGTACTTTCCATATCGGTGGTACTGCCTCGCGCCGTGCCGAACAGACCTCACTTGAGGCCCGTTTTGACGGAACGCTTCGGTACATCAACCTGAACACGGTTGTAGACAGCGCCGGCTTCCATGTTGTCATGAATCGAAACGGCGAGGTTGCGGTTATCGATGAAACCGGGCGTGAACGGGAGCGCTATGGTGTTGTCTATGGCGCCAAACTACGTGTCGGTCCTGACGGGGCCATCAAGGCAGGTGACCTGGTGGCTGAGTGGGACCCCTACACCATGCCGATCCTCACTGAAGGTTCCGGTCGAATCCGCTTCGGTGATGTTGTTGAAGGCCTGACCATGGAAGAGCAGCTCGATGATGTTACGGGTCTGTCCCGTAAGGTTATCATCGAATCGAAGGCGGCAGACCGTCGTCCTCGCATCACCCTCAAGGATGAGGATGGCAAGACGGTCAAATTGCCCAATGGGGCGGCTGCTCGCTACATGCTGCCTGTCGGTGCCAACATTGTCGTGGCCGAAGACGCAATTGTCGGCGCCGGCGATATTCTGGCCAAAATTCCACGGGAAACCACCAAAACCAAAGACATCACCGGCGGTCTGCCCCGTGTCGCCGAGCTCTTCGAGGCCCGTAAGCCCAAGGAGTTTGCCGTTATTTCCGAAATTGACGGCGTGGTCTCCTATGGCAAGGATTCCAAAGGCAAACGGAAGGTCATTGTCACCCCCGAGATTGGGGAGCCCAAGGAGTATCTGATTCCCAAAGGGAAACATATCAGCGTCCATGAAGGGGATTCTGTCAAGGCGGGCGAGGCTTTGATGGATGGTTCCAGCAACCCTCACGATATCCTCCGTGTTCTGGGCGAAAAGGAATTGGCCAAGTATCTCGTCGATGAGGTACAGGAGGTCTATCGGCTTCAAGGTGTTAAGATCAATGACAAACATATTGAAACGATCGTGCGCCAGATGCTGCGCCGAGTTCGCATTAAAGAGGTCGGTGATACGCGATTCCTGCTCGATGATCAAGTAGAGCGTTGGGAATTCGAACAGGAAAACCAGCGGGTTATGTCTGAAGACGGTCAGCCGGCCGTCGGTGAGCCCCTGATGCTGGGTATTACCAAGGCCTCCTTGTCGACCGAGTCCTTTATATCCGCGGCTTCTTTCCAGGAGACCACCAAGGTCTTGACCCAGGCTGCTATCGAAGGAAAGGTTGACTTTCTGCGCGGACTCAAGGAAAACGTCATCATGGGACGGTTGATTCCTGCCGGCACCGGGATTTCCAAGTACCGTAGCGCTAAGCTCAATATTGAGGAACCTGAAGAGGTGCCAGAGGTATACGAGGAAGATCTCGACGAGGATATCGCCGAAGAAAGTGAAGACATTTCTGTCGAATAACTGTTTAAAAATACGTTGAAATTAGGCCACTGCGTCTTTTTTAGCAGTGGCCTAAAAAATGCCTTGACAAAGTTGGGGCTGATTGATAATGTTTGCGGGTTTTTCCCCTGTTGTAAATCTTTTGTTCTTTCAACATTGAGAATACGTTTATCGGGAGTATGTAGATGCCGACTATTAATCAGTTGATCCGCAATGGACGCGAAAAAAAAGAAAGAAAGTCTACCGCGCCTGCGCTTAAGAGTAACCCTCAGAAGCGTGGAGTGTGTACCCGCGTCTATACCACGACTCCGAAGAAGCCGAACTCTGCTCTTCGCAAGGTGGCACGTGTGCGTCTCACCAACGGTGTCGTAGTGACCTCTTACATTCCCGGGGTGGGCCATAATCTGCAGGAGCACTCTGTGGTTTTGATTCGTGGCGGCCGCGTCAAGGACTTGCCTGGCGTTCGTTACCATATCGTCCGTGGGACCCTTGACCTTGCTGGTGTAAAGAATCGTAAGCAGGGTCGTTCTAAATACGGTGCCAAGCGCCCTAAATAAAGTAAAAGGCTGAGAGGAAGCTATGCCGAGAAGAAGAGAAGTTGCTAAGCGGGTTATTCTCCCCGATCCTAAATATGGTGATCGTCTGGTGGCGAAGTTTGTTAACTTCCTGATGCTGGATGGTAAAAAGAGCACCGCTGAGAGTATTGTCTATGGTGCCTTCGATTTGATCTCCTCGCGGGTCGATGATGAGCCTTTGGATGTTTTTAAGAAGGCCATGGAGAATGTTCGTCCGGTGGTGGAGGTTAAGTCTCGTCGTGTCGGTGGTTCGACTTACCAGGTTCCGGTTGAGGTTCGCGCGGACCGTCGAAATGCCTTGGCGATGCGTTGGATTATGACTTATTCCCGCGCTCGTGGCGAGAAGACGATGGAAGAGCGTTTGGCTGGGGAGCTTCTTGATGCCGCCAATAATCGCGGTGCTTCTGTGAAGAAGAAAGAGGATACTCACCGTATGGCTGAGGCGAACAAGGCTTTTGCTCACTACCGCTGGTAGGCTGGCGATCGCGGGACCCTGAAAGGATCAATGACAGTGGCACGAAAAGTATCACTTGCTAAAACGCGTAACATTGGCATCATGGCCCATATTGATGCTGGTAAAACTACGACGACCGAACGTATTCTATTCTACACCGGTGTTTCCCATAAGATTGGTGAAGTCCATGATGGTGCCGCCACTATGGACTGGATGGAGCAGGAGCAAGAGCGTGGCATTACGATCACCTCTGCTGCGACTACCTGTTTTTGGGGCGAGCACCGCATCAATATTATCGATACCCCTGGCCATGTTGATTTTACCATCGAGGTAGAGCGCTCACTGCGTGTGCTTGATGGTGCCATCGCTGTTTTCTGTTCTGTGGGTGGTGTTGAACCCCAGTCTGAAACCGTTTGGCGCCAAGCAGACAAGTATGGCGTTCCTCGGATGGCTTTCGTCAACAAGATGGATCGCATCGGCGCTGACTTTAGTCGTGGCGTAAGCATGATGCGTGACCGTCTTGGCGCCAATCCTGTGCCGATTCAGCTCCCCATTGGTAAAGAAGATTATTTCAAGGGTGTTGTTGACCTCGTTGAGATGCGTGCCATTGTTTGGGACGACGAGTCTCTTGGCGCGAAATATGACATCATCGAGATTCCTGCTGAGATGGTGGATGAAGTTCAGGAGGCGCGTGAAAAACTCGTCGAGGAAGTTTGTTCTCATGACGATGTTTTGATGGATAAGTATCTCGGTGGCGAGGAGATCTCCAATAAGGAACTCAAGGCGGGTATTCGCAAGGCTACAATGGCCTTGGCTATCAATCCTGTTTTGTGCGGGTCTTCTTTTAAGAACAAGGGTGTTCAGAATCTTCTGGATGCTGTCGTTGATTATATGCCAGCTCCGACGGACGTGCCGCCGATCAAGGGGGTTGACCCTGCGACTCAGGAAGAAATTACGCGTCCTGCCGACGATAGTGGTCCTTTTGCGGCTCTTGCCTTTAAGATCATGACAGATCCTTTTGTCGGGCAGTTGACCTTTTTCCGTGTTTACTCTGGTGTCCTTGAGTCCGGTTCGAGCGTCTATAATTCCACTAAGGATAAGAAAGAGCGTATCGGCCGTATTTTGAAGATGCACGCCAATAAGCGTGAAGAAATCAAAGAAATTTACTCGGGCGACATCGCTGCGGCTGTCGGCTTGAAATATACGACAACAGGCGATACTCTCTGCTCTGAAAAGGATGCTTGTCTTCTTGAGGCGATGGAGTTTCCCGAGCCGGTTATCAGTATTGCCGTTGAACCCAAGACTAAAGCAGATCAGGAAAAGATGGGCATTGCCATTGGCAAACTGGTCCAGGAAGACCCTTCGCTTCGCGTTCATACGGATGAAGAGACCGGGCAGACCATTCTTTCCGGTATGGGTGAACTTCACCTTGAGATTATCATTGACCGCATGATGCGTGAATTCAAGGTTGCCGCCAATGTGGGTGCTCCCCAGGTCGCCTACCGCGAATCGCTCACCAAGACGGTTGAAGTACAGGGTAAATTCGTTCGCCAGTCCGGTGGTCGTGGTCAGTATGGTGACTGTTGGCTGCGTATTGAGCCGCAGGAACCCGGCGCCGGTTTTGAGTTTGTCGATGCCATCAAGGGCGGTGTTATTCCCAAAGAATACATCCCCGCTGTTGGCAAGGGGGCTGAAGAGGCTGCTCAGAACGGCGTCATTGCTGGCTTCCCCATCGTCGATGTTAAGGTTACCTGTTTTGACGGTTCCTATCATGATGTCGACTCTTCCGAGATGGCCTTTAAGATCGCTGGTTCCATGGGCTTTAAAGAGGGTGCGGCAAAAGCCGGCCCTGTCCTCCTTGAGCCGATCATGGCCGTTGAAGTCGTCGTTCCCGAAGAGTACATGGGTGATGTAATCGGTGACCTGAACAGTCGTCGGGGTCGGATCATGGGGATGGAAGCTCGTGGTGCTGCTCAGGTGATTAGTTCCCAGGTTCCTTTGGCCAATATGTTCGGGTATGCCACCGATTTGCGCAGTGCCACACAGGGACGCGCTACTTACACCATGGTTTTTGACCACTATGAGCAGGTACCTAAGGCAATTTCCGACGAGGTCATTGCTAAGGTTAAGGGCTAATTGCCGAGGAGGGTTTAGTTATGGCAAAGGCAAAATTCGAGAGAAAAAAACCCCATGTCAATATCGGGACCATTGGTCACGTTGACCATGGCAAGACGACCCTGACAGCCGCCATCACCAAGGTTCTGGCAGCCAAGGGCGGCGCCGAGTACAAAGGTTACGATCAGATCGACAACGCTCCCGAGGAGCGCGAGCGCGGCATCACCATCGCTACCGCCCACGTCGAGTATGAGACTGAAAAGCGCCACTACGCCCACGTTGACTGCCCCGGCCACGCCGACTACGTCA
>NZ_JAKUKE010000004.1 GCF_024197615.1 Desulfuromonas sp. KJ2020 | reverse complement strand
ACCCTACCAACTAGCTAATGGGCCGCGGACTCATCCAATGACAGTAGGCCCGAAGGTCCCCACCTTTTCCCGCAAGCTCCGAAGAGCCCGTGGGCTTATCCGGTATTAGCACTCCTTTCGGAATGTTATCCCAGATCACCGGGTAGATTATCCACGTGTTACTCACCCGTGCGCCACTTTACTCAGGACCCGAAGGTCCCTTTCGCGTTCGACTTGCATGTGTTAAGCACGCCGCCAGCGTTCGTTCTGAGCCAGGATCAAACTCTCCAGTTGTTTAACTGTATAAGTTGATTCTGTTTTTTTGATTTGACTTCTTGTCCCGCAAATCAATCTCAAGCGTCTGCTATTTAGTTTTCAAAGACCGAACTTCCCTTGCCGCTCGTTTGCGACAGAAGGACAATCTAGCCAATCCCAACATGTCTGTCAAGATCTTTTGTTTTCTTTTTTTTGCGCCTGCGCGCCTTGCCTTACTCGACCGCTGCCTACTTACCTGCCCAACCGGGCACCTTTCGGCAACGAGGGGTGTTTATAACCGATACCCACCCCAAGCGTCAAGTCTCTTTTTGCGTTTTTTTCATGGCCCGAAAAACCCCGTGAAAAATTCGGCCCTTCGACCATTTCGCAACAAGGGGATCTACGAACCAAAAACAATTCGGGCAAAGCGCCGCTTTCCTGCCTGCAGAACCAATTCCCCCTTCGGCTGCACCTCGAGGTCCCCATCGGCAATTTTCTCGCCGTCCAGCTTCACCCCTCCCTGCTTGACCATCCGACGTGCCTCACCATTGGAAGCAACAAGCCCTGCATCGACAAGCAGACGGCAGATCCAAACCGGCCCCTCGGAAGACATGTGAACGACAGGAATATCGTCGGGAATTTCTTTCTGCTTGAACTGCTGAACAAAGTCGACCTCCGCCTGCTCGGCTGGTGCCTGCCCATGGAAGCGCGCGACCAGTTCACGGGCAAGCGCTTTTTTGCTTTCCATGGGATGAGCACCGGAATCCTTGCCGGCGACACCATCCTTGACCCGCTGCAGCCCGGCGAGATCCACATCGGACAGCAATTCATAGTAGCGAACCATAAGTTCGTCCGAGATGCTCATGACCTTGCCATAGATTTCGCGGGGCGGCTCGGTGATGCCGATATAGTTGCCCAGCGACTTACTCATCTTGTTGACCCCGTCAAGTCCTTCGAGCAGCGGCATGGTCAATACGGACTGAGGCCGCTGCCCTTCCTGCTTCTGCAGTTCGCGGCCGACCAGAAGGTTGAACTTCTGATCCGTCCCCCCCAGCTCGACATCGGCCTTAAGAGCCACCGAATCGTACCCCTGCACCAGGGGATAGAGAAACTCATGAATGGCAATGGGCTGCTGCCCGTTGAAGCGTTTGTGAAAGTCGTCGCGTTCGAGCATACGGGCCACGGTGTACCGTGCAGCCAAGCCGATAAGATCGGCGGCGGACATCGGCCCCATCCAGGAACTGTTAAAGACCACCTTGGTTTTTTCAGGATCAAGAATTTTGAATACCTGCTCGCGGTAGGTCTGAGCGTTGGCCAGCACCTGCTCTCGCGTAAGGGGCTTGCGGGTTTCATTCTTGCCGGTCGGATCACCAATCATGCCGGTAAAATCCCCGATCAGAAAACAGACCTCATGACCGAGGTCCTGAAACTGTTTAAGCTTTTGAATCAGGACAGTATGGCCGAGGTGAAGGTCGGGGGCCGTAGGGTCAAAACCGGCCTTGATTCGGAGTGGCACCCCCTTGGCGATCGACTCCCGGATTTTCTCTTCCAGCTCTGTCTCCACCAGTATTTCTACGGCGCCGCGCCGAATGACAGCCATCTGTTCTTGGACGGTATTCATGGATGACAATCCTCTAAATATTTAATTCTTGGTTAACGAGAGGCCAGATCTTCCCGGATACGGAGAACTCGTGTCGCGCGGCCGGTCTTTTCATCGATCGCGAACAGCACCCCGCATAAGACAGGATCCTTTTTGGCAACCTCGAAACGGACTGGCAACTGGGTGAGAAATCGTTCAATCGCCAACTCTTTGCGAATCCCGATAACGGCATCCAGGCTCCCGGTCATGCCGGCGTCGGTCATATAGGCCGTGCCCCCGGACATAATATATTCATCTGCCGTCTGGACATGCGTATGCGTGCCGACAACGGCAGAGACCCGGCCATCGAGATAGTGCCCGAGAGCCACCTTTTCACTGGTGGCCTCCGCATGAAAGTCGACCAGAATGACCCGGGCTTCACTTGCAATCTGTTCAATCAGTCGGTCAGCTTCCCGGAAGGGGCACTCGAGGTTTTTCATAAAAACCCGCCCTTCCAGATTAATCACGCCGACCTTAATGCCGGCACTGGTGGAGTATACTCCCACACCGCGACCGGGAAGACCCTCCGGATAATTGGCCGGTCGGAGAAGGGCAGGTTCCCTGTCGAGAGTATCGTAAATCTCCTTCTTGTCCCAGATGTGATTGCCCGTGGTGATGACATCGACCCCGAGATCAAAAAATTCCCTCACAATCTCGGCAGTCAGGCCAAAGCCGGCCGCCGCATTCTCGCCATTGACGACTACCAGATCGACCTGATGATGATCTACCAGACGATCCAGCGTCTGGGCCAACACCTGACGGCCCGCCCGACCAACGACATCCCCAACAAAAAGAATATTCAAGGATTCTGCCTCCGGCCTTACTTGGCGTATTCCGTTGCCCGGGTTTCACGGATAACATTGACCTTGATCTGCCCGGGATAGGTCATCTCCGCCTCAATCTTGCGGGCAATATCCCGGGCCACCACGTAAGACTGGGCGTCCGAGACCTCTTCGCTGGAGACCATAACACGAATCTCGCGGCCGGCCTGGATGGCGTAGCAGCTGGTAACCCCTTGAAAAGAGGTGCCGATGCGCTCAAGATCCGCCAGGCGCTTGACGTAGGTTTCCAGCATCTCCCGCCGCGCACCGGGGCGGGCCCCGGAAAGGGCGTCAGCCGCCTGCACCAGAACGGCCAGAATGGTTTCAGGTTTTTCATCTTCGTGGTGGGCCGCTATCGCATGAACAATCTTGGGAGATTCTCCGTACTTACGAGCCAGATCGGCGCCAATAACGGCATGGGATCCTTCAATCTCGTGGTCGACGGCCTTCCCTATATCATGGAGCAGACCCGCCCTTTTGGCCTGCTTCACGTTAATGCCCAGCTCTGCCGCCATAATCCCGCACAAAAACGCCACTTCCAGAGAGTGCTGCAGCACATTCTGTCCATAAGAGGTGCGGTAGCGCAGGCGTCCGATCAACTTGATGATTTCCGGATGAATGCCGTGCACACCGACGTCAAAGGTGGCCTGTTCTCCCGCCTCACGAATCGCTTCATCGACGTCCTGAGTGGCCTTGTTGACAACCTCCTCGATGCGAGCCGGATGAATGCGGCCATCTCCGATAAGGCGCTCAAGAGAAAGCCTGGCCACCTCGCGGCGGACCGGATTGAAGCCGGAAATAATAACGGCCTCGGGCGTATCGTCAATGATCAGATCGATACCCGTGGCGGCCTCGATGGCCCGGATATTGCGCCCTTCCCGACCGATGATCCGCCCCTTCATCTCATCAGAAGGCAGCGGCACCACACTGACGGTCTTTTCAGCCACAAAGTCTCCGGCGTAGCGTTGGATGGCAAGAGCAAGGATCTCCTTGGCCTTCTTGTCGGCGGCCTCCTTGGCTTCCTCTTCAATCTGCTTGATCCTTTTGGCTGCATCGTGACGAGCCTCGCTTTCCATGGCTTCCATCAACTGACGTTTCGCTTCTTCGGAGCTCAACCCGGAGATCTGCTCCAACTGCTGCTTCTGTTCCGCGACCAACCGGTCAATATCCTTCTCTTTGCCGGCCAAGCGCTCCTCTCGCTGCAGCACGGAACGCTCACTTTTGAGCAACTCCTCTTCACGGCTGTCCAGCTGAATGGCGCGGCGATCAAGATTTTCCTCTTTCTGCAAGAAGCGCTTCTCCTGGGACTGCAACTCTCGCCGCAGTTCCCGGGCTTCATTCTCCCACTCGGATTTCGCCTGAAAAACGGCATCCTTGGCCTGGATGATCGCTTCTTTACGGATGGTGTCCGCTTCTTTTTTCGCTTCTTCGACAATCTGTTCCGAGGCTTTTTCAGCATTGGCGACTCGAGAATCGGCCATCTTCCTCTGAATCAGCGTTCCGATGACGTAGCCGGCCGCGCCACAGGCCGCCAGCAATACCAACAATAAAAAGATATCTATCTGCAACGTTAGGGTCCTCCTCAGTCGTGTTGTAAATTAATGCCTGAAGGCTGTTTGTTTACCTGTATTAACCGTCCGACTCTCCGTCAGCACAAGATCCAGCTGAATGTCATGCAACTCGGCAGGCAGCCGCTCCAGAACCTGAAAATCAAAGCAAAGCCCAGCCAGCACTCCCCGTCCGACCTGATGGGCCAGAGCCCGATCATAATACCCCTTGCCGTAGCCCAGCCTGAATCCCGACAAATCAAAAGCCACACCGGGAATCACCAGGAAATCGATATCGGTGGCCGCGAGAACAATCTCGCCGACTGGCTCAAGCACACCGAAGCGGCCATGCGCCAACTCGCTTCGGTCCGCCACCACGACAAACTCTAGCGAATCGCTACCCACTCTCGGATAAAGAATCTTCTTTCCCTCGCTCCGAGCGACCTCAAAAAGGGTCTCGGTAAAAACTTCATTCATGATGGGACTGTAGAGTCCCACGGTGCGGGCAGACTGAAATTCAGGCGTTTGCAGAAGCCGACGTTGCGCCAGCAGACTTCTACTGAAGCAGGTGGCAGGAGCCAGATGCCGACGTTTTGCCAGCATCCTTTCCCGGATGGATTGTTTTGGCATGAGCCGAGATCCTCCAGGGCAGATGATCTCCGGCAGGAAGGTTCAGATAGGGAATGGAAAGGACGGATTTGGGATCCGGCACGCAGGGGTTAAGTTCGATTCAACACATAGCACAGTTGGGCAGACACTGAGATTCCGGGCGGGTTAACCCGAGGGACAGACATCGCCTCGACTTCCCTGCCAGGAAGGTGATTGTCAGCGCGGCACGAGCCAGTCAGTTTTTTCGAACAAAATTCAAGCATAACGGACCTGCAAAAGCGCCTGAAAAGGCAGACGCGATTTCCATTCATCAATCTATCTCAAGTCTCCCGATGGAGATCAGGGCGTGGCAAAGCCACCTTATAAGCGCATCATCCGCAAGCATGCGGACGATCGTCGTTTTCGTTAAATCAACGGGCAGAATCAGCTCCTGTCAACCGCCTCTTCTTCCAGCTTTTCCAGCAGGCGGAACAGGCGTTTTTCCGCCTCAGTGTGTTCATCCAGCAGTTGCAGATGCGTTCCAGCCAGATTCATAAGAGCAAGGATGACTGAATTCAGGGTGTCGACCGTCTTTTTTCCTCGGGCCACGTGGGACAACTGGTCATTGACGAAAGCAGCCACCCGATGCACATCCGCGGCACCGGAATCACTTTTGACCGTATACTGTTGTCCCAGGATCGTTACCTGGACAGCCTCTTTCAAGAGATCTCCCGATCAACGCGGTCGAGTTTTTCCAATATCCTGTCCAGTTCGGATCGAACCCTGTCGCGTTCTCTGAGGAAGGCTTCTTTCTCGGCCCGGAGTCGTCTACATTCATCCAGCAGATCGTGATGTTGCGTCAACAGGTCATCGAGTTTTTCTTCAAGCCGGAAAACGACATCCAGATCCATCTTCCCCACTCCAGTTTGATCAAAAATTCTAGGTAAAGCAACCTGTAAAGTCAAGACCTTTCAGTTTCATGTCAGTTTCGCTGGAAAAGAGCCTCAACAAAAAGGTCGGGATCAAATGTGCGGAGGTCGTCCACGCCTTCGCCTATACCCACGAAACGAACAGGCAAATCCAGCTCGCTGCCGATAGCCACAACCATACCGCCCTTGGCCGTACCGTCCAGCTTGGTCAGGGCGATGCCGGAAACTTCGACAGCCTCCTTGAACAGCCGGGCCTGAACCAGAGCATTTTGTCCGGTGGTTGCATCGAGAACGAGCAGGGTTTCCTGCGGTGCTCCAGGGAGCTCTCGATGGAGGACGCGGCGGATTTTCTTCATCTCTTCCATCAGGTTCACTTTCGTATGGAGCCTTCCCGCCGTGTCAAGGATAAGGACATCAGCTTTACGGGCTATAGCAGCCTTGATGGCGTCAAAGGCTACGGCAGCAGGATCGGCCCCTTCATCATGCCGAATCACTTCAGCTCCGGCCCGCTCGCCCCAAACCGACAGCTGCTGCGCCGCGGCGGCCCGGAAGGTGTCCCCGGCGCCAAGAACAACCCGTTTGCCTTGCGAGGTCAGCTGCTTCGCCAATTTGCCGATGGTCGTGGTCTTACCCACACCGTTGACACCTACCACCATGATGACATAGGGCGATGTGGTGGAAAAATCGAGAGGAGCCGCCTCCAGACGCAGCCGCTGTCTTATTTCTTCCCGCAGGACATCACGAACCGCTTCATGACGGGGAGCCCCCCCCTTTGCCAGACGTTTTTCGATGGCAGCCGTCAGCTCCATCGTGGTTTTCATGCCGAAATCAGCTGAAATCAGG
Source organism: Desulfuromonas sp. KJ2020 (assembly GCF_024197615.1). NCBI lineage: Bacteria > Pseudomonadati > Thermodesulfobacteriota > Desulfuromonadia > Desulfuromonadales > Desulfuromonadaceae > Desulfuromonas > Desulfuromonas sp. KJ2020. The sequence goes on along the minus strand of NZ_JAKUKE010000004.1, from coordinate 122,904 downwards.
ATTTCTTCCAGCTCTTCCAGCAGTTCGGCATCTTCGCCTTTATGGGATTTCAACAGTGAATCGATCCGCCCCAGAACCGCCGACTGGGTCTTGGCCAGTCCCTTACGCATACGCTCGATAAGACTTTGAGGCGTCTCGGGTAAAGGCTCGGGTCGGGCCTCAGAAACTTTGATGAGCCTAGCCGCAGATTCCTCAGGTGGCTCAACGGAAGACACGGGCACCTCCGTGGGCGGCGCAGGCTCACCAAGGTCTTCCTCGCCCCCTTCCTCTTCTCCGGCTTCCGCCGCCGCCTCTTCCCCTTCCGGCTCGACTACAGACTCGACCGCCACGTGTTCCGTTTTTTCTTCTTCGGCGGGAAGGGCTGTTTTTCTGGTACGTTTCCTCAACATCAAGACGACAATGAGCAGAACCAGCAAGGTCAGCAGAAAATACAGGGTTCCAAGGGCCCCCATGACGCTGTGTTCCTCGGGAATTCCTATTTTTACCAACAACTCAGCGAGTTGATTGATCCATACGAGTATTGCTTCTTTCAACGTTTCACTCCTTTACGAAGGCTAGCCGGGCAGGCGAACACGGCTAGAGGATATCCATTCGAACCCTGTCGGCACAGCGACGGGCGGCGTGGAGGGCCAGGCCGAGAGATCCGGCCCGCTCCAGAGCAACCACCAGAAAATACTCGGTCGTTACCGGGATCAACAGGGTTTGCATGGTCTCTGCCGTCATCACGATTTCCTGCAAATCATCAGCCTTCAGGCGGCTCATGATCTCACGCATATTGTTGAGAATGACGCCACCATGCGCCCCGTGAAGCTTCAGATCGTACTCATCCATCCGGGCCACCTGGTCGACAGCCTCACCTTCCCAGTCGGCAATGATTGCTCCCAGAACCCCCGGGACCCGGTCCATCAATTCGGTCAATTCTTTCTTGAAAGGCACCCTCACCCCTCCAATTCGTTGAAGCGGACCGACACCAGCTTGGATACGCCTGGCTCCTCCATGGTGACTCCGTACAGGGTATCGGCAATCTCCATCGTCCGCTTGTTGTGGGTAATGATTATAAATTGGGAAACCGTCGCCATTTGGCGCACCATATCGTTGAAGCGGCCGATATTGGCGTCATCGAGAGGTGCGTCAACCTCATCCAGCATACAAAAAGGCGAGGGTTTGATAAGAAAAATGGAAAAGATCAGGGCGACGGCGGTCAGGGCCTTTTCACCTCCCGACAGGAGGTTGACACTCTGCAGGCGCTTTCCCGGCGGCTGCACAATGATGTCGATTCCCGTTTCGAGCAGGTCTTCCTCGTCCGTCAGGGCCAGTTCGGCTTTACCGCCCCGAAAGAGTCGAGGGAAGACCTCCTGAAATTTGGCATTCACCAGATCAAAGGTCTCGCGGAAACGCTTGCGGGTCGTTCGGTTGATCTTGCTGATGGCCATCTGCAACCCTTCCAGCGACGTTTTCAGATCATCCTGTTGGCGGGTCAAAAAGGTAAAACGTTCCTCCAGTTCCTGGTATTCCTCGATGGCGGTCAGATTAACTTCCCCCATGTCGTCGATCATGCGCCGCAACTCGGCGGCCCGGGACTGCATGGCTTCGCTGTCGGCGAGATCCTTGTCCGGAACCTCCATTTCAGCCAAATCAAGACGGTAACGGTCCAGAACCCCTTCGCGCAGATGCTCCGCCTCCATATCCAGTTCCCTGGTCTTGAGCTGCAGGCTTGACAGCGTCTCACGCAGATCGTTCAGGCGAGAACGGATGCCCTTGAGAACATCTTCATGTTCTTCAGTGTGTCGGGCACTTTCGTCGAAGCGTTCCTTTAGGCGGTCAAAACCCTTTTTCTCTTCTTCCCGTTTGCGGAAAAGGATTTCCAGCTCGGTTCTCAGCCGGCCGCTTTCCAGCTCCAGTCGAGCCCTCTCCTCTTCCGCCTCTTCCCGTTGACTGTTCAGTAGAGCCAGTCTTCCCTGCAACTCCCTCTGAAGAGCCTCAAGCCGTTCCCGGCTTTTACGCGAACTTTCCTCCCGCTCCCGCAGACTGGTGACCACCACTTTCAACGCAGTCACTTTTTCACGACTATCCTCCAGGGCACGCTTTCGCACCTGGAGTTCTTCCTGCAGCTCGGCCAGGGACTCCTCCAGAACCGCCTTTTCCTGTTCTTTCGCCAAGTGCAGTTCATGGGCTTCGTTCTGCTGCCTTTCAAGACTTTCGCGCTCTTCGTGAAGTTGATCTTCTTCGAGACTCAGCACTTCGACGCGCTCAGTCAGACGGGAAAGATCCTGCTTGAGACGGTTTAAATCCTTTTCGTTGTCGACGACTTTGATCTCCTTGCGATGCAGAGCGGCGCCGATATCCCGCAGATTTTCTTCCTCGCGCGCGAGCTGTTCACGCAGATCGATTCGCTCCTGGTGCCCTTTTTCTACGCTGGCTTCCGCCTGCGCCACGACATCGACCAGCTCTTTTATTTCCCGCTTCTTGTGCAGCAATCCCTCGTCCATGGCCTTACTGGAGCCACCCTGCAGTTCGCCCCGGAAGGTCAGGATATCCCCCTCCCTCGTCACCAGCGTGACCCCGGGATCGAGAGGCTTTCCCAGCCAGGGCTGCAGGCTTTCCACCAGAAAAACACCCTGCAGGAGGGATTCAACCCGAGCGGCAGCCCCGGGCGCCACCGTCATCAGGGAAAGAAGGGGCCGCCCACCCGCCACGGAAAGCGCCGGAGCGGGAGAACGGGCCGGCAGCAGAAAAGTGCAACGGCCACCGGCTTCGCGCAGAAAGTCGAGGGCGGCCACGACATCGTCCCCGCGGTCGGCCAGCACCGCCTGCAAGCGGTCTCCGAGGACGGCTTCCACCGCCCGCTCAAACTCCGCCGACACCTCCAGAATCTCCGCCACCACGTCACCAAAGCGCTGGCGCATTTCGGGGTTTTTCAACAGGGCCTTAACGCCCCCTTCATAGCCTTCCAGGTTGCGTTCGAGTTCTTGCAAGGATTCAAGGCGGGAACGGTGTCGATTGAGTTCTTCTCGCTGGACCAGCAGGCGATTTTCATTTTCTTCCAGTCGTCCCTTGAGGCTGCGCAGAGTTTCCTGAGAGACAACCTGCTCTTCGAGAAGAACGTCCTTTTTACGCAGAAAACCCTGCAGAGCTGACTCAAGCTCTGCGATCAGGGTCTGGGCCTGTTCCTGCTGTTCCATGAGGGTAACGGCTTCCTGACGATTGCGACCTGTTCTCTCCTCAAGGGACTGCAGCCGACGACGGGCGTCCTCATGCACGTGACTCAATTGGGACAGTTGCGTGAGCAGGGCGAAGAGATCGGACCGCGTCTCTTCCAGGCGGGCGGCGACACTCTGTTCGGCAAAACCCAACTCTTCGGCCTCGGCCTCGGCCGCAGCCAGGTTTTGCTTTTCCTGCTGAAGGTCGGCGCCCAGCAGAGACCCGTTCTGAAGCAGAGAATCCTGCTCCGTGGCCACCTCTTCGAGACGCCGGCGCACCTCCTGCACCTCGGCGGCCTGACGTTCCTGCTGACGCAGCAGATTTTCCATCTCCTTGCCGCCAAAGCCGATCTGCCCCTCTACCCGCTGAATCTCCGAAGTCAGGTGAAAAACTTTCTCCTGCCCCTCGGCCACCTCTTTTTCGACAGTTACATGACGCAGGCGCAACTCTTCAAGGGTGAGTTCCCCCTGCTCAACCTGCCCCTTGAAGCTTTCCAGCACCCGGGACTGTTCGTGTTCTTCCTGCTGCCGAGAGTCGATCTCTTTCTTCAGGGTCTGATACCGCTGCAGGGCCAGCCCCGTCTCGAGGGCCTTGAGCTCCTCACGGCATTCCCTGAATTTCTGGGCCTTCTGGGCCTGACGCTTGAGACTACCCAGCTGACGCCGAACCTCTGAAACGATATCGCCAAGCCGGAGCAGGTTCTGCCTGGTCGCCTCAATCTTGCGCAAGGCCGACTTTTTGCGCGACTTGTATTTGGTTACCCCGGCCGCTTCTTCAATGAGAAATCGGCGATCCTCCGGCTTGGAATTGAGGATCATGCCGATTTTGCCCTGCTCGATGATGGAATAGGCGCGGGCGCCGACGCCGGTATCCATGAACAGCTCGGTGATGTCCATGAGACGACAGGGGGTTTTGTTGAGAAGATATTCGCTGTCACCGTTGCGGTACAGCCGGCGGGTGACCATGATCTCCGCATAGTCCTTAAAGGCGGCGGGGGCCAGGCCGTCGGCATTGGAAAAAACCATGGAGACTTCAGCCATGCCATGGGGCTTGCGGGATTCGCTGCCGCCAAAAATGATGTCCTCCATGGACCGGCCCCGAAGATTCTTGGCGTTCTGCTCCCCCATGGCCCAGCGGATGGCATCGACCACATTGCTCTTTCCGCAGCCGTTAGGCCCCAGGATGGCCGTAACCCCATCGTTGAAGTCAAGAGAGACCTTGTCAACGAAGGATTTAAATCCAAGGATATCAACCCGCTTGATTTGCATGGGGAAAGGAACCTGTCAACGATAAGAGGGAAGTCACACCGTAAAAATAGCGCGCCATGGTAACAAGGTATAAAAATCCTGTAAAGAGCTTAAACCCGTGTGTTAAAAGAGGCCGGCAAGCTCCCGTAGACACCTTCACGCTCTCGGCACCGAAGCGGCCAACCCTTCCTTGCTTCCAGCCAGAGGCAAGGGTAAACTGTTTTTTATGCCAGAGTGGATTGTCACAGCCCAGGAGAACGGCCTGCCGCCGCTGCATATTTTGCAGCAGCGTGTTCCGGCAGCCCCCATAGGATTTTTGCGCCAACTGCTGCGCAAAGGGGAGATATTGCGTCGGCACCCGGCCCTTAGCCCGGACGCGCCCCTGAGCACCGGCGATCGTCTGGTGCTGCCCGACAGCCAGCGACTGGGCCGCCTGCTGGAGCAACCGCCGGAAAAGCCGGTGGACATTCTCTACGAAAACGACCAGCTTCTGGTGGTTTTCAAGCCGGCGGGACTGGCCGTGCACCGGGGTGTCGGCCATGAGGAGGACAACCTGGTCTGGCGCATTGAGCGTCTGCTGAAAAGACGCAAAGCCCCCTACCAGGCGCGGCCCATACACCGGCTTGATGTGGAAACTTCCGGCCCCGTGCTCTTTGGCAAGGGGAAAAAGGCCGCCTCCGCGCTAGGGAAGCTCTTCATGGCCGGCAAGGTCCAGAAGCATTACCTGGCGTTGGTGGCGGGACAACTTGCGGCCGAAGGGGCACTGACCTCTCCCGTTCCAGCTAAGGGGAAACTCAAGGAGTCTGTAACATCCTTTTGCCGACTCGCCGGCGACACTCATTACTCCCTGCTGGACCTCGAACTTCACAGCGGCCGCACCCACCAGATCCGCCGGCAACTGGTTGATGCCGGACATCCTCTGGCCGGTGACCGACGCTACGGCGGACCTTCGCTGCCGGGCCTGTCCAGACTCTTTTTGCACTGCCACCGCTTGATACTGCCCTCGCCCGCCGGGGATTCTGTTATCGCCATCGATTCCCCTCTGCCGGAGGAGTTAGAGCACGCCTTGAAGACCTTGGACCTTCGCTGGCCGGAATCCGTCAACAGCACCGGCACCAAGCCCCGGGTAGCAGCCGGGTAGCCACCAGAGATGCCCATGTCGAAAAAAAGATCGGACAAGTTTTCGCTCCACCCTGACGGCACCCGCATTGCGGCCAAGATCGCCATGATTTACCTGGCTTTCGGCACTTTCTGGATTCTTCTGTCCGACCACATCCTGGCCCTTCTTGCCACCGATTTTTTTCGTTTTTCGCGACTGCAGACCTACAAAGGCGCCATCTATGTCGTCCTCACCTCCTTCTTTCTCTTTGGCCTGGTGCTGTATTACATCCGGAATCTGCGCCAGCAGGAGGAAGCCCTGCGGCAAGTCGTTCAGGGGGTGGCGGAATTTACGGGGCCAGCCTTTTTCACGACCCTGGTCAAACACCTCGCCAGCGCCCTCGGGGTCGATTACGCCTTCATCGGCCGCCTGGACCCGCAGGATGCCTCCCGCATCGTTACTCTCGCCTTTTTCAACCAGGGAAAAATCTCGGACAACTTCCACTATGAGCTCAAAGACAGTCCCTGCGCTATGGTCCTTGAGGGGGAGATATGCTTTCATCCTCAAAGAGTGCAGGAGCTCTTTCCCCAGGACAAAGGGTTGCGAGACCTGAACGTGGAAAGTTATCTGGGCATTCCCATGCGTGACAGCAACGGTAAACCGTTTGGACTGATCGCCGTGATGCACCGTCAGCCCCTGCCCAACGGCCCCATGGCGGAATCTCTCCTGCGCATTTTTGCGACCCGGGTCGCCACCGAAATTCAACGGCAGAAGGCCGAAGAGGACCTGCTGACACAGTCTCAGCAGATGCGAACGATTTTTGATTCGGTGAACACCATGATTTACGTGGCCGACCTCGAAAGCTACGAGCTCCTCTATCTTAACGAATACGGCGAAAGGATTGCCGGCAAGAACTGGCAGGGGAAAACCTGCTTCGAAGCCCTGCAGAATGGGAAAGGGGGCCCCTGTGAGTTCTGCACCAACACGCGCCTGGTCAAAGACGGCCAGCCGCAGGAACCCTGCCGCTGGGAGTTTCAGAACACCCGCAATGGCCGGTGGTATCAGTGCATCGACCAGGCCATCCGCTGGACTGACGGTCGACTGGTCCGGCTGGAAATCGCCCTGGACATCACCGAGCGACTGGAGATGGAGCAACTCAAAGATCAGCTGCTCTCCGCCGTCAGCCATGAAATGCACACCCCCCTGACGGCCGTGCTGGGCTATTCAGAGTTTCTCATGGACAATGAGGTTCCCCGTGAGGAGCAGCGGGAATACCTGGGCATCATCCACCAGGAAGGGGAGCGCCTCGATACATTGATCAACAATTTTCTGCAACTTCAGCGGGCCCAGTCCCGCCAGCACAGCGTTCCCGCTCCCGTCAAATCCATTGCCATCGACCCATTGCTGCGCAAAACCCTGCGCCCCTTCACCTCGGGCGTCCAGAAGCACCACTTTCAGGTCGACTGTCCGAACAATCTCCCGCCTCTGCTGGCTAATCCCGAGGGGATACAGCAGATTCTGGAAAACCTGCTGTCCAACGCCGTCAAGTATACGCCCGAGGTCGGGACAATCACCCTGGCTGCCCGTGAAAAGGGGGAGGAGATCATTCTCAGCATCACCGACCCCGGCATCGGCATTTCAATCGAGGAACAGGAACATATCTTCGAACGCTTCTACCGCGTCGACAACAGTGACCGCCGCCAGACCAGCGGGGCAGGCCTCGGTTTGGCGCTGGTCAAAGAGCTGGTACGCGAAGGAGGCGGCAGGCTGTGGGTTGAAAGCACCCTGGGCCAAGGCAGTACCTTCTACGTCGCTTTCCCCGCCGCTCAAGGCGGGGCCCAAGGCACCTGAGGTCAGCTGAAAATAAGGGGTTGCACCAGCCGGAAATCCGTTTAAAATCACCTGTCCACTCACTTTCCACGAAAAGGCTCACGCATGGCACGGCTGCGTCAACTCCTCATCTTCCTCGGTGTTCTACTGGTCCTGTGCCTGGCCGGCATCGTCCTCTTTCTGTACACCCTCGACCTCAACACCTATCGCCGCCAACTTGAAGACACCCTGGCCGGAGCCTTGTCTCTTCCCGTCCAGCTGGGCGCGGTCCAACTGACTTTTGAACCCGGACCCGCTTTTAGTTTCTCTGACCTGAGCATCGGCACGGGTGACGGCGACGAGGAGATTTTACGCGCCGAACGCATTCTGTTCAAACTGGATCTCTGGCCCCTGCTTACAGGAAAGATCGCCCTGCGGGACATTTTACTCGACCGCCCCCGCTTTCGTCATCGGCTCTCTTCGGTGCCGCCGGATTCTGTCCCCTTGCCCCCACCCTCCCAGCCCTTCCGCCCCCTGCTGGATGTCGGCTTCCTTTCCCAGGGCAGGATTCAGTCCTTGACGATCGTACAGGGGCACTTTGAACTTCTGGATCAGCGGCAGCCTGATCGCCTGATCGTTTCTACGTTAAACAATGTGGATTTCTATCTCGAAAACCTGGCCCCAGGCCAAACGAGTCAACTGGCCCTAAAAGCGCAGTGGCTTTACGGGGGGAACGCCGCCGACCTGTCGATGACGGGGGCCATCGGTCTGCCAGCCGACCTGGAGAGCTGGCGTAAGACCTCTATCCAGGTGACCCTCAATCTGGCTGACCTGGACGCCGGGCTCATCACGGCCTTTTTTCCGGCGTCCGCCCCCTCCCTTACGGCCTCAGGACAAACCTCCCTTCTTCTGGAAAGCTCCGGTTCTTTTAACGAAGGGATGGACTTCAGGCTGCGCCTTTGGGGCGACGACTTTTCCCTGCAGTCGCCAGCGGTTGGAATCAGGGGCAAAGATCTCTTTCCCCTGGCCCTTTCCGGCCACTGGCGTCCCCAGAAGGGTATCCATAGGTTAAGTGACCTGCGATTGGACGGGGGCAACCTCCACCTGCAAGGAGAGTCCTCGCTGGAGACTGTCGATGACGGCCTGCGACTGCAAACCTCCTGGTCCAGCAAACCCCTTCCCATTACGGCCATCAGCGCCTTCTTTCCCGAGAGTGAAAAGGGCGCCCGCTTCGCCAACCTTCTGCAAGAGGGCAGTGTGGAACTCACCTCCCTGACAGCTGCGATCCAGCCGGACAATACCCGGCCGACAGGCCACCGTTTCCTGGTGCAAAACGCCCGGCTGATCCTTCGGGATGGCCGCCTGCGCTTACTGCCGAATCTGGACATGACCAAACTGGCCGGCCAGGTCGATCTGCAGGATGACGAACTCGCTCTGGAAGTGACCGCCAACACGGCCGGGCACGCCTTTCGCCTGGAAGGCACCCTGCGCTCCCCCTTCACCGCCAACCGCCAGCTTTCTCTGCGGGCGGCCGGCGCCATCGACGTCCCCTGGCTCAAGTCTGCCCTGCCCGCCCTGCGAGAACACCCCGCCTCCCTGCAAGGGGCTGTCCCCTTTACTGTTTCAGCTCAGGGTCCTTGGGAGGATCTCGACCTTGACGTAGATGCCACCTTGGATAGCCTGGCGATTGACTGGCCACGCATTCTGTCCAAATCGTCGGAAACGAACAGCCGTCTGACCCTATTGCTGCGGCGCCGACCCGACAGCCTCACCCTGGTGCAGGGCAGCCTGTCATTTCCGACTCTGCAGGTTGGCCTTTCGGGCGACCTGAGCCCGCAAGAGGAGCACCCTTACCACCTGGACATCCACGGGAAGGCACAAGATCTGGCCGAGTTGCCTAACTACCTGCCTTTTCTCAAATGGCTCGCCCCCCGTGGCCGGGCAACTTTCGACCTCCAGTTGGCCGGCGACCGCCAGGGGATTGCCTTCCGTGGCGGCGAGGCCGTCGTTCAGAATGTGGGCGTCCATCTCACCCGGGTCATCCCCGATCTGACGGCCATCAACGGACGCATCCGCCTGCATCCCGAACACGCCATCGGCGAGAACCTGGCGCTGAAACTGGGGGAGTCCGCACTTGTCGCTGACGCCCGCCTGCACCGCTACGACGCGTTCCAGTTGCAGGTCGATGTCCGTGGAGAGGCGGTGAGAGCCCAGGACATTATCTTCCCTTCCGAGGTGGCCGTACTGCATGACATCGTCGGGCGTCTGCATTTCGATCGGGAGGGTATGGAATTCGACCCCGTCGATGTGCGACTGGAGCGAGGGACCGAGGCTCAGGTGAGAGGACGCATCCACTGGAAGGGACAGCCGAGCGTACGGTTGGACATCGCCTCGCCCATCGCCAATATCGACGAGGTTATCGCGCTCTGGCAGGACGATTCCAGCCGTAAGGAGGACGAAAAGGATAGAGCCGAACAGCGCTCAGGGAAACGGTCGAGGGTACAGGTGGACATTAAGGCCCGGGCCGCCCAGGGCTCTATCGGTAATCTTCGATTCACCAATGCCGAAGGGGACATCTGGCTCAAAGACCACGTACTCGGCATTTCCCCCATCCGCTTTCACGCCAAGGACGGCTACGGCATCGGCCAGGTTCTGGTGGACAGCAGCCAGGGTTCCCCTTCCCTGCTGCGCATCTCAGGTCATCTGGAGAACTTCGATGCCGCCACCATCTATCAGGAGATGCTCGAGCACCGCGGCCTGGTTACCGGCACCATGCGCGGCGACTTTTATCTGCAAGGACGGCTGGGCAAAGATTTTCTGACCACATCGCTGGGGGGGATCAATCTGGAAATCAAAAAAGGGGTGTTGCGGCAGCTCAAGACCCTGTCCCGGGTTTTCTCCCTGCTGAACGTCTCGCAAATCTTTTCTCTGCAGCTGCCGGACATGGCCGAAGAAGGCATGCCTTTCAACACACTGCACACCTCTATTTCCCTGGACCAGGGTGTTCTGAGTACGAAGGACCTGTTCATTGACAGCAACGCCATGAATCTTTCTCTCGTCGGCAGCTACAGCCTGATCGACGACCAGCTGAACCTGACCCTGGGAATCAAGCCGCTGGGGACGGTCGACAAAATCGTCTCCAGTATCCCGCTGGCCGGTTGGCTGCTGACCGGCGAGGACAAAGCCCTGGTCACCGCCCAGTTCAAAGTGGAGGGCAGCGGCAAGGATCCCGAAGTCAGTGCCATCCCCATCACCTCTGTGTCAGAAACGGTGCTGGGCATTTTCAAACGTACCCTCGGCCTGCCCGGCAAAGTCATCACGGACCTGGAATCCTTGGGCACAGGTGAGACAAAAGGGGATCGAGACGGGGAATAAAGCCTCCCGTTCTGAATCACTCCACCGTCACGCCCAGCACCTTGTCCATCTGCTCCAGGGCAAAGCGTCCGTCAGCGGCCTCGATATCGGCCACGAGCTGCCGGGGCACGCGAACTTGGTAGCCCCTCATAACAGCATCGGCCGCAGTGTAAAAAATGCAGATGTTGGTTACGCAGCCGGTAAGCACCAGTTCCTGCGCCTCCAGATCCGTCAGGACCGATTCGAGTTCCGTTTGGTAAAATCCCGAATAGGTCGTCTTTTCCACCACCGCTTCGCCCGGCAGAGGCGACAATTCCGTTACAATCTGGGCCCCTTCGCTGCCACGCACCGCATGAGGCGGCCAGCCCATGCGCTCAAACTCCCGGTCGTCGGCGGCGTGAGCATCGCAGACAAAGACGACCGGGACGCCAGCGGCCCGGGCCTGGTGCAGACGCGCCTGCAGATCGGGCAGAATAAGGCGGGTCTTGGGAACTTCCAGGGCAGCGCCCGTCCGCACAAAGTCGTTGAGCATGTCGATAATCAACAGAACCTGTTTCACACCAACCTCCTTCCCATTGCCATCCGGGGATTCTGAACCACTAAAAACAAAGTATAGCGGTTTTGCGGCAACAAAAAAGGCGGCCCGAAGGCCGCCGTGGCAGGCAGAACAATGTTGAGTAGAAATCAGGGGCGCACCCCGACGTAGATCGTCGCGATACCGAAGGTGAGATCGAAATGGCGCAGGTCCGTGAAGCCGGCCTCGGCCATCATCCCCTTGAAGGTCTGCTGGTCGGGAAACTCGAGTACGGAATCGGGCAGGTATTGGTAGGCGCTGCGTTTGGAGAGCAGGCCGCCGATAAAGGGCAGCACCCGGCGGAAATAGAAGTAGTAAAGGGCCTTGAACAGGCGGCTGCGCGGATTGGAAAATTCAAGAATGACGGCTCGGCCGCCCGGCTTGAGCACCCGCACCATTTCCTGCAACCCCGCCAGGCGATCGACCACATTGCGGATACCGAAAGCAATGGTGACGCCGTCAAAGACGGAGCCCGGATGCGGCATGGCCTCGCAAGGCGCGTTTACCAGAAAGATGCGGTGGGCAAAGGCGGAAGCAGCGATCTTCTCCTGCCCGATGCGCAGCATGCCCTGGGTCAGATCCTCGCCGACGATGCGCACCGAATCGGGGGTGCGGGTCGCGATCTCGAGGGCGACATCCCCCGTGCCCGTCGCCACGTCAAGAACGCGCCCGCCCTCGGGAATCTGCAACTGCCTCACGGCAAAGGCCCGCCAGCGGCGGTCAATGCCCAGTGAGAGAAGACGATTGAGCAGATCATAACGGGGGGCGATGGTGTCGAACATCTCCCGGATGCCGCGCCCTTTGTCAGACAATTTGAACATAAGTCAACCTTCCATTGGCAGGGTTTTGCGGGGCAATTTTTAACACAACCAAAGGAGGCTGTCAGCAAAAAAACCTTTTTTCGCAGCGCCGGCGCCGCTATACTGCCCGTTCCATCCCCATTCACAAGGATCCCATGAACAAGAGCCTCCCCCTCATCGTCACCGCCGGCATCGTCTGTCATCAGGGCCGCATCCTCATCACCCGTCGACCAGGCGGCAGCAAGCACGGCGGCATGTGGGAATTTCCCGGCGGCAAGCTAGACCCCGGCGAATCACCCTCGCAAGGGCTGCGGCGGGAACTCCGCGAAGAACTGGCCCTGGAGGTCGAAACCAGCGACATCTTCGAAGTGGTGTATCATCGCTATGATTGGGGGCCGGTGCTGATTCTGGCCTACCTCTGTCGGCCCCTGAACACCAGAGTACAAAACATTCAGGTGTCCGAGCATCGCTGGGTGAGGCCCGAGGAATTGAGTGACTTCGACATCCTGCCGGCAGATCGCCCCATCATTGAAAAACTTCAAGAACAACCCGGTGCTTTCGTGGACAAAACCTGATTTCACCCGTTATCCAGACCAGCCGACACTCTTGCCCCCACCCACCATCTTTCTACTGACCTTGCCTCATAAATAAAACAATTTTTTTATTGGAGTATCGCTGTAATAAAATCGACCGTCAAACAGGTCGCACACACCGATCTTTCGTTTCACAGCATCCACCCTCCCAGATCTTAATTGCCGACCGAAAAACGTTCATCCAAAGGCTTTAGCTCTTCCCGCACCCCCTTCCAGTTTTTCTACCGAATGAAGTTGACATAAATAAAACAGTGTATTATTTTTTACATCAACACATTAACAAAACCCATTTTATGCGGCAATCGGTTCCACTTACAGCCGCGCCTGCCACCATTGGATGTCAAGGAGGAAAAACAGTGCCTACCCGGGAAAAAGAATCCTACTCCATCCAGTCGGTGGATAACGCGCTCGATGTCCTTGAAGCCCTCTGCGAAGAAGGGGACGAAGTCCGCATCTCCCAACTGAGCGAACGGCTGGGCATGAACAAAACCAGCGTTTTTCGCCTGTTGGCCACCTTCGAAAACCGGGGCTACGTCGAACGGGAAAAAGGCTCCGGCAAATACCGTCTTGGCCTGTCCGCCTATGAGATGGGGCAGAAATTTCTCTCTCGCATGCATCTGCTGCGCAAAGCCAAGCCCATTATGGAACGCCTGGTTCGGCAGATAAATGAGGCCGTTTATCTTGCAGTTCCCCGCGATCCCAGTATTCTTCTCCTGGATATGGTCGACACCAGCGCCCAGGTCAAAATCGTCTCCCTCGCCGGCAATCGCTATCAAATTTCGGCCACTGCGGCTGGCAAGGTCATCCTGGCTTCTCGGGTCGCAGGCAACGGATCGTCTCATGGCTCAAACGGCAAAAAGGGCCGGGACGTTCCAGCCCTACCCCCGGCCGAACAGCAGACTATTGCCCGCGATGGCTTCTGCCTTGACCGCGGCGGTCTGGGCGAGGGGGTAGTCAGCGTGGCGGTGCCCCTGTTCCGCTCCGGCGGCGAAGTGGTGGGGAGCCTCTGTTGCGTCGGTCCCGACTTTCGGATGACCGATGAACGCCTGCAGGAAGAAATTCTTCCCCAAATCAAGGATGCCGGTGATATTATCTCTTCCAAACTCGGCCACCTGGGCCGCTACTTTGATGGCGAGCACGACTGACGCCATCGCGCATTTGTTTTCAAATCCCATAAAATTCGGCAACTTAAATCGGGAGACCTGAATGACGGCACGACAACGAGTGACGGTCAACTTCTTTCGCCCTGTGCACCGGAACATGCGGAATGAGACGGCTGTCATCAAAACCATCCTTCTGCTCTGGGCCTTTCTGAGCTTTGGCGTCCCCCTCATCATCTGGCTGGCCGGACTGGGCGACCCCAAGGGTCTGGGCGAGTCGTTCTTTACCCGCGGGCGTTTTTTGGGTTTTCCCCTGCACTACTGGCTGGTGGCTCAGGGCTGCACCATCGGCTATGTGCTTTTGTGCAAGCTCTACTGCTTTCTCTGGGAGCGTCGCGTCGGCCAGCAACAGATCGCGCCGCCACCGCTGAGGAGGGGCTGACATGACCCGGCTTCTTTCCCAGACAGCGGCAACCCTGATTATTCTGCTGGCCATCCCTCTGCCCGCTCTGGCCGTCGGCGAAGAGATCTACCAGGTGGAACCGGGCTTCAAGATGATTCCGGCGATTATTCTGCTCGTCCTGCTCGGTGTCTATATCGGCGTCGGTTTTCTCTCCAAGGTATCGGAGACCTCCGGCTACTGGGTGGCCGGGCGAGGAATAGGCAAAATCGGCAACGGCGCCGCCATCGCCTCGGACTGGATGTCGGCGGCCTCCTTCATGGGCGTGGCCGGTCTGCTCTACCTGAAGGGCTGGTTCGGCCTGGGCTACATTCTTGGCTGGACCGGCGGCTACGTGCTCCTCCTGACCTTGCTGGCCGCCCAGATCCGCCGCTTCGGCAAGTACACTATCCCCGAATTTCTCGGGGACCGTTACGACAGCCACGCCGTCCGCCTGATTTCGGCAGCCGTGACCGTTATCATCGCCATCACCTACGCCACCGCGCAATTCAAGGGCATCGGCCTCATCTGCGGCTGGATTTTCGGCATCGACTACACGGCCAGTGTTCTCCTCGCTGCCGGTGTCGTTCTCACCTACATGCTCATCTCAGGCATGCGCGGGGTCACCCGCAACCAGCAGATCCAGTATGTCGTTCTCATTTCCGCCTTTCTCATTCCGCTCTGGCTGTTGATCAAAAAGGCAGGCGGTACGGGCTGGCTGCCGCAACTCGAGTACGGCGCCATCCTCTCCGGTCTCATGGACGGCAAAGTCGCCTCCGGCCAACTTTCAGCGGAAGCCCTGGATCAACTCCGCCGCGACTTTCTGCCCTGGGGCATGGGGAACATCTACCAGTTCATCGCCCTGGCCTTCACGCTCATGGTCGGCACTGCCGGACTCCCTCATATCATGATCCGCTTCTACACCGTCAAGAATGAGGATATCGCCCGCAAGTCCGTGCTGTGGGGGCTCTTCTTCATCGGCCTGCTTTACTGGTCCTCCCCCGTCTACGCCGCCATGGGTAAATTCTGGAACCCTCTGGGCGGCAAGGCGGTAGCTGACGTCATTATCCTGTCCGCTCCCGAACGGGCGGGTCTCGGCATACCGTTTATCGGCTACCTGGCCGGTGGGGCTATGGCCGCCGGCCTATCCACTGTCGCCGGTCTGCTGGTCGCCGGTGCCTCGGCCATAGCTCACGACTGGTATGCCACCGTTTTTAAACCCGACTGCACCGACCGGGAGGCCTTGCATGTCGGCCGCATCTTCACGATCATTATCTGCGCCATCGTGGTCATCGCCGCCCTGAACCCGCCGGCCCTCATCGCCCAGATCGTCGCCATGGCCTTTGCCATCGCCGGCAACACGATCTTCCCGGCCGCCGTACTCGCTGTCTGGTACGGCAAGGCCAACAAATACGGCGCCCTGGCCGGCATTATTTTCGGTCTCACCCTGACCCTCACGGCCATGGCCGGCTGGATTGCCGGCATTCCTCTGTTCGGGCCGGAAGGCCTGCTGCCGGCCACTTCATCGTCCCTTATCGTCTGTCCTCTGGCCTTTCTCCTCAATATCCTCGTCTCCAACCTGACCGATGAACGGGTGAGCGACGAGTCGGCTACCCGCATGGACAATATTCTGCGCAAGCTCCACAACCTGCCCGGCTATGTGGAGGAAGAAGACAGAACCGTCCACTCTGCAACGAAGACCCCCTAAAGGGGTTGCCATTTAAGCCATTCCAGACCATAATGAAACGCCATTTTAATCACCGGGCCGCCGCCAGGGTGGCTCGGTGAATGTCCGCGACAGTTCCCTATCCCTTGACCCCGGAATCCGGCATGAGTCTCATCAGACATCTCAAAGACACCGAGCCGTTCAACCATCTGCCCGAAGAGATCTTTCAGGAGATCAGCACGGCCGCTTCGGTGCGAAAGTATCCCGCCAACCATCATATCTTTCACCAGAACGATCCACCCACGGGCTATCTCTATGTGATCAAGGAAGGCCTGGTCGAAATCGTCGTCACGACCCCCGGCGGCTCGGACATGGTGGTGGACTATCGTAAGGAAGGCACCTTTTTCGGGGGCACCCCCATTTTCACCGGCGAGCCCTATACGGGCGGCGCCCGCACCGTCAAGGCGACGGAGTGCTACCTCATCCCCCAGGATATCCTCAAACGGGCCGAGAAAGACCATCCGCAGCTGAGCGCCTACTTCGCCCGCATCGTCCACTCACGTGTGCGTCAGCTCTACTCGGAAATGGTCACCGACTTTACGCAGAAAGCCCTGACCCAGGTCGAAGCCTATCCTTTTAAAAAACGGCTGTCGGAGATCATGGTAACCACCGTGGTGACCTGCGAAGCCGATGAAACCGCCCAGCAGGTGGCCCGCCGCCTCATGGAAAAAAAGATCAGTTCGGTTCTCGTTCTCGACGAGAAAAACCGGCCCTGCGGCATCATCACCGAGAAAGACCTGGTCTACAAGGTCATCGCCCCGGAGCAGGCGAACAGCCAGACCTTGCGCGCCCGCGATATCATGACCGCCCACCCCTATACCATGGCGCCCGACACCTACATGTACGAGGCCATGGCCTACATGACCGGCCACCGTATCAAGCATCTGCCCGTGATCGATCGCGGCGAGGTGGTGGGCATCGTTACCCTGCGCGACCTGCTGCGCTACCGCAGCCAAAAAGCCATGGTGCTGGTCGGCACCATCCGGGACGAAACGACCCTGGCCGGGCTGGCCGCCATCCGCCGGGAAATCGTTACGGTAGCCCGCGCCTTGCTGTCAGAGACGCGCAGCACTCCGGAGGTCATGGAGATCATCTCCTACATCCATCACGGTATCATTCGGCGCACCTACGAAATCTGCCTGGAACAGCATCTGGCCGAGGGGAATTTTCTCCCCGACATCCGCTATTGCTTCCTCATCATGGGCAGCGGCGGCCGCCGGGAAATGCTGCTGGGGCCGGATCAGGACCACGGCTTCATCTTCGAGGATGTCCCCGATGAGCGGATGCCGGAGATCGAAGGTTTTTTCGCCCCCCTGGCCGAAAAGGTCGTCCAGGCGCTGGCGCAGGTCGGCTACCCGCTGTGCAGCGGCAAGGTCATGGCCAACAACCCGGCCTGGCGCGGCCGCCTGCAGGACTGGGAGGAGCGCATTGCCGACTGGGTGCATGATCCCGAGCCCCAGAAAGTTCGCTATTCCTCCATCTTTTTCGACTTTTCGCCCCTGGTGGGCGACCCGACCCTGGCCCAGGATCTGCGGGACCGGGTGCACCACCTCATCCGGGAATTTCCCGGTTTCCTCTACCACGTCATGTCGCTGGATCTGCGCTACAAGGTTCCGGTGGGACTGCTGGGCAGGTTTATCGTCGACAAAGGCGGCGAACACGAAGGGGAACTCTCGCTCAAGCAGGGGGGGATTGTCTATATCGTCGACTGCATCCGCATGTTCACCTTAGAGAAGGAAATCAACCGCATCACCACCCTCGACCGCCTTAAAGCCCTGGTGGAGAGCCACGTCTTTGCCCCTGAAACCGCCGAACACATCCGCGCCGCCTTTGAGGCCCTCATCTTTCTGCGGCTGCGCCACGAGATCGCCATGGTGGAGCGGGGAAAGGAACCAAGCCACCACCTCGACCCCTACGCGCTACCCAAAAACGAGCAGGACCTGCTCAAGGAGTCCTTCAACGCCGTCAGCAAGCTACAGGACGCCACCAAGCGCCACTTCGCCAAGACGCCCTTTTAACCAGGCCCAGCCTGACCCCAATAAAAAGGCCTGCCGACAGGCAGGCCTTTTCTGTATCAATTAACGGCAGGCAACGAACTAAGCCTGATCCACCAGCCCAGCACTTAAACGTTCCTCGTCGTAGAGCAGGCGCTCCACATCGAGCAGAATCTTTACCTCATCGCCCATCTTGCCCATGCCGCTGAAGAAACGGCTGCTCTTACCACGGCTGGTTCGCGGCGGCGGCTCAATCTGGTCACGGGCGATATTGGCCACCTCGCTCACCTCATCCACCACCAGTCCCACGGCCGTCCCGTTATACTGCACGACAATGATGCAGGTGCGATCATCGTAGGCCCGCGGCGGCAGCTTGAAGCGGGCGCGCACATCCATCACGGGGATGACCTTGCCGCGCAGATTGATCACCCCTTTGATGTAGTCAGGCATGTCGGGCACGTCGGTGATCTTCTGCACGCCGATGATCTCCGTGACGTGGCGGATTTCGATACCGTAATCCTCCTGCCCCAGATGAAAGGTGAGGAACTTGTTCTCCATGGTGTCCTCATCCCGTGTGGCGTCCGCCTCGAAGGCGTTATTTTCTCGAATATTATCTATCATACTGCACATCTCCTGAATCAAAAGAGGGGAAGCCCTCGAACAAAGCGTGATGAGCCGGGCGGCACCCTCAGGTGCCGGCCTTCTCTTTATACCGTCCGTTGACCCGGTAAACAAAGGCGAGGATCTCAGCGACAACCTGATAAAGATCTTCGGGGATCTCCTCACCGACGGGAATGCGGGCCAGAACTTCCAGCAGGTCCGCATCTTCGCGCACTGGCAAGCCCGCCTCCCTGGCCGTCTGCAGGATACGCTCGGCAATCTCGCCGCGACCGCTGGCCACCACGCGCGGTGCCGCCGCCTTCTCGCGGTCGTATTGCAGGGCCACGGCCTTTTTCAGCGGCTTATCCTCACTCATACCCTACACCCTGGCATCAAGAAGACTGTCACGATCCGGTCTCACCGTTTCAGCCAACACCCTGGCCGGCTCCCGTGCCCCATCGGTAAAAACAACACCCTGCAGGGGCAGCAAGGTCAGCATCTCCTTCAACTCATCGGCGAAAGACGCCACAAAGTCGGCGATTTCCTGCGATTCACAATAAAAACGCAGAAAAAGCCCCTTGCCATCGTTCAAAAGGCGGATCTGCAGGTTGCCGAGCCCTTCCAGGCGCAGATGTAGGGAGAGCATCCGCGCTCCGTCATCCTCCCCTTCTTTGGAAGAGCCGTTCTTTTCACCAACAACAAAACCCTGCTCCAAAAAAGGCAGCAGCAGAGGGATGAAAAGCATCGACTCCTGCTCCAGACGGGCCCGGCAGAGCTGAAAGAGTTCGAGCCCCTGCAGCTGTTTTTCCATCAGGGTCGCCGTCGCACTCTCCTCGGCGAGCAAACCGGCAGCTTGCAGCAGCGCGCCCTTGAGGCCAGCAAGCGCCCTAGTGTCGTCGCCTCTGGCCAGCAGAGCCTCGGTGTCGAGTCCCAGCACGCGAACCAACTCCGCCAGACTGCTCCCTTTAAGCTGTTCGGGCGGCAGGCGCATCAGTTCAACAGCGCGTCCGAGTACGGCCTGCGCTTGTTCAGCCAGCCCCTTGCCGCGGAAGGAACCCGCCAGCAGGCGGCCGAGCAGCGGCAACATCTCCGGCTTTTCCGCCAGCAAATGAAGAGAACGCATCAGGCGGCTGGCGAGTTTATCCTCCACGATCTGAAGAATCAGCTGGGGTGAGGTCTCCACCACCACCAGGCTGAGCTTCTGCCCCTTCTGCAGAGGGACTTTCGTTTCGGCCAGCACCTGCTGATGGCCCAGATCGAGCAGGGCCCGGTCCGCACCGCCCTCGGCCACCGTTGCCCGCACCATCTGGTTGGGATGCAGGTCGTATTGCCGTTGTTCATGCAGACCGCTGGCGGAAACCACCGGCTGCACGGCAAAAGGGGTGGGAGACATGGGCGGGATAATATTCATAAGACCTTTATCGACACCATACAGCGAAATCTTTAATAAAAAAATGGGCCTAAATTCTGGCTGAAATTTGCCGATAAGACTGGTACAGGAATCTTTTAACACCGAGATGGATATTCTTCTTATGCACAGTTCAGCGCTCATTATCGCCCCCGCATCCCCTAAACGTCAGGCATTGACCGACGCTCTCAGAGCCACCAGTCTCTTTGCCGACGTCTGCATGACGACCAACGGTCAATCGGCCCTGGAATCTGTCCACCTGCGACAGGTCGCCATGATCTTCTGCCAGCAGCAGAAGCTCACGCCCAGCAGTTTGGATTGGCTGAAAGCCCTGAAAAAGAAGGAAGAATTGAGCGATATCCCGGTGGTCGTGCTGATAGAAAAGGGAGAAGCCAGCGATCGCATCCTCGCCCTCGACCTCGGCGCCTGCGACTGTCTACCCGCCGACATCTGCGGCCAGGAAATGGCCGCGCGCATCCGGGCCCATCTGCGCCAGAAAGAACGGATGGATCACCTGCGCCAGGTCAAAAGCGACCTGGCCCGCCTGGCGCTGACCGACTCGCTGACTCATCTGTACAATCGCGCCTTCTTCGACGTCACCCTCGAAGCCGAACTGGCCCGAAGTGTGCGGACCGGCAAACCCTTCTCTCTCATGCTCCTCGATCTGGACCACTTCAAAAAGGTCAACGACACCTACGGCCACGGCCAGGGGGACCGGGTGCTGCAGGAAGTGGCCAAATGCCTTGGACGCACGGTACGACGCACGGACACCCCCTGCCGGTACGGCGGCGAGGAATTCGCCATTATTCTGCCTGAGACCAACGCTCCCCAGGCCTTCACCCTGGCCAGCCGCATCCACAAGAGCCTACAGGCCGTTAGCGAAAGATTCGGGCTGCTCGGCCAGCCCATCACCATCAGTATCGGCCTGACCTGCTTTGCCGGCGACAACACCATCTCACCCCAGGATGTGGTCGAACAGGCAGATTGCGCCCTCTACGCCGCCAAGCGCAAAGGCCGCAACCGCACCGAGATGTTCTCCCCCGAAGATGCCTTTCTTGACTTTCTCCCCCCACATGCCTCGCAAACGGGAGAATATGCCTTCGCCTGAGCGGATGCAGTCTTTTTGCCACGAATAAGGGAAAACCTTAAGAGGCGCTTTTAGGATTTAACCTCAGGATTGGGGGTCGCCTTCATTTGCCTTTATCTGATTTTATTCGAGGCTAAAGGGCTTTAAAACCCAGGGGTCGCGGCCCCTGACGCCGCCCAACCCTTTGATCGCCCAAAGGGTTGGCCCCAAAGTGATCCCCCGGTTCACTCGCCTGCTGGCGCAGGTTCCCTTCGACGGGCAGATGTTTCGGGGCCGTTCACATGCGCTGCGCTTAAGTTCACGCCTTTTCCCGAAACCTCCGCCCCTCGAAGGTGAGTTCTCAGGGGGAGGTTTGTCTTCCTGTGTTCACTCCGAGTGGCGCTGCCGACTGGCCTGGAATAGTCGAGAAAATTAGGCCCAATAAATACTTTGGGAATTAACCCAGAGCCTGGTTTTTGCCTTCATTTGCCCCTATCTGCCTTTATTCGTGTCTAAAGGGTTACAGACTTGGCCCCATAGCGCAAACGAAATGTTGACACATTGTATATACGTGCTATGGTTGGGGCATATTTCTTCAGGGAGGCAATCATGCTCACAAAAGTTCAAAAATGGGGAAACAGCTTGGCTCTTCGCCTGCCTAAAGCCCTGACAGACGAGGCTGGTGTACATCTCGATTCGTCGGTGGAGATCAGTGTACGCGACCACACCATCGTCATAGAACCTGTTCGCGAAAAGCAGACGTATGCGCTGGATGATCTTCTGGCGGGGATAAAACCAGAGAATCTTCATGATGAATGCGATTATGGCGAGTCTGTCGGCAAGGAGGGGTTGTAAAGCATGGCCTATGTACCCAAAAGAGGGGATGTGGTCTGGCTCCACTTTAGCCCCCAGGCCGGTCATGAACAGGCCGGACACCGTCTTGCGCTCGTTCTGTCCCCGCAACGGTACAACAAGCTGACCAGCTTGATGCTCTGCTGTCCCCTGACCACGGCGGTCAAGGGCTATCCTTTTGAAGTGGCTACTACAGTCAGCGGCAAACCCGGCGTAGCGCTGGCCGATCAGCTCAAAAGCCTCGACTGGCGGGCCCGCAAAGCGAAAAAAGAGGGGGAGGTAGAGCAGGAAGTTATCGACGAGGTTCTTGCCAAGGTGGAGACGCTGTTGTCGTAACGCCTGCGCGGGATAATCGGTCAAAGGTCAAAAGAGCGCCACGAATAAGGGTGAATGGACACGAATGAAAACCCTAAGAGGCGTTTTTAGGGATTACCCCAAGCCTGGTTTTTGCCTTCATTTGCCCTTATTTGCCTTTATTCGTGGCTAAAGGGTTTTAAAACCCAGGGGGCGCGGCCCCTGACGCCGCCCAACCCTTTGTTCGCCCAAAGGGTTGGACCCAAAGGGCGCCCCCGGTTCACTCGCCTGCTGGCGCAGGTTCCCTTCGACGGGCAGAAGTTTCGAGGCCGTTCACATACGCTGCGCTTAAGCTCACGGCTTTTCCCGAAACCTCCGCCCGACGAAGGCGAGTTCTCAGGGGGAGGACAAACCACAAAGGGCAAGTCAAAACCGTTTCAGCCCAGGGTTTTCTGCTTCCCCCCCATGTGACGCTGCCGGAGCGTAGCCGACCGGCCGGGAAGAGGCGGGCAAATGTTTGAGCGCAGCGAGTTTTTGCCCGCCCCCGGACGGGCGGCGGAGCGGAGGGAACCCGCAGGGCAAGGAGCCGGGCGTCCTTCTTTTGCTTCCTTTTCTTGGACGAGCAAGAAAAGGAAGGCGTCAAGGCGGGGCGCAACCCGCCGGTTTTAAGACTTACCGGACCGAAAAAATTAAAAAAGCCCCCACCATTACGGCAGAGGCCTCAAAAAAACCACGTATGACGAATAAGTCCCTAAACCGTCCCCACCACCTGCACCTTCAGGCGCAACTGCCGCCGCTGCTCGGCCAGGCAGAAGGCGACGATCTTATCCCTCTCCTCATTCTCCATATCCTCAAACTGCACCCCCATCTGCGAACGACCGCTGAAGGTGCGGATCACGCGCATGACGCGCCCGATGCAGGTGACTTTCTCGCCATGCTCTGCCATCTCGATCTCCATGCGCAGACGGGTTCGTACCGGCAGACACTCTTTGACCGCCAGACGCACGCCACCGCCGCTGATATCGATGGTCTCTCCCGTGGCGGTATCACCGCTTGGGGCCCCTTTTTCCGTGACCGGCCAGTACTTGACGGCGAAGTTCCCATCCACCCGAAACCATTCGCGTTTTTGCTCATGGCTGATTGATTCGGTCGCCATCAGCAAGAGCTTCTCGTCACTGACGATCTTCTCGATCGAGCAGTTTAACGAAAGGGTACCATCGCCTGTATCGAGAGAGATCAAGGCCTTTTGAAGGATTTCAATATCAGAGACTGGAAGTTGATCGGGCAGGAAGCTGACTTCGACCAGGGTGTCGTTGACGACCTTGGCTACACCGTCCAGGCGTTTGCGGTCACCGTTTTTCAGCGGCACGAAGACACGCACGACCTTGGAGTCTTGCAAATGGCTGAGAAGCGTTAAGGAGGACACGGATGAATCCTTGCTGCAATGATCTGGGGAGGGGGGATCAGCAGGACTTTTTGAGGACACTGCCTTTCTGGTCACAGTCACCGTGGTAACCGGACATGGCCGTCATCCCCCCCCGCAACTGCCCGATTTCGGCCGAAATGAGGGACATCATGCCACGGATTTTCTCAGAAATCAATCGGTTCTGCTCCTCAAGGCGCTGCAGAAGCTCCTGGCGTTGCTGGTGCAATGGGTTTTCAGGCTGTGCAGATAGCTCGTCTACAACCCTTGCAGCCCGATTATCCACCTTCTGAATCTCGACCAACAGACTTTTTACGCGTTGTCTGTACGACTCAATCGCTTCCGGGGCAGCCTGTATGTTTATATCGAGGATTTCTTCATTCAGAGAAAGTAGCTGTTCATATCCTGTCAAGGATTCGCGCAATAATTCGGTCAATCGATCCTCATTATTCTGGCAGCTGTCCATTTCCATCCTTTTTCAGACTGCGGCAGCTTCCTTATTCATCGAAGCTAGCTCGGCAAGAAGGTCACGAATCTGCGCCTGTCCACCATCGAGAGAAAGGGATTTCTCAAAAGCCCTCTGCACCTCGGCGGCATTTCCCAGTTCCAGCCAGCAGAGTGCCAAAGCATTCCAGCGGGAAGGGTTATCCTGCTCGATCTTGACCGCCTCCTGGCGAAAAAAGAGTTCACGGCGGTAATTTTTCATCTGCTTATACAGCTCCGCCAGGTTTTCGGCAGCATTAAGATAATCGCAGTCCTGGGCGTAAGCCCTGAGCAGACTCTCTTCGGCCTTGTCCATCACTCCCTGCTGAAAGAAAACGCAGCCCAGGTTATTATGCGCCTCTTTGCGGCGGGGGTTCAGATCCAACACCTCACGAAACATCTGCACAGCCAGGTCGAGGGAGCCCTTTGCGAAAAAGAATTCGCCTTTTTCCAACAGCCTTTCTTCCATGTTCATCGCGTTATCCATTGCCTTCTCCTGCGGTGGGGCCGCTACAGTGACACGGCGAGGGTTCGCCCCTCTCCGGCACCTGCCTGAGAGGAAACCGCGGCATTTTTTTCAGCCGCTTTCTCTTTCCGGTAGATTTCGACGGCCTCAGCCCAAGTTTCCCGCAACTCCGTTAAAAGTTTGAGGACAATCTGCAGATGAGCCGGGTCATTGGAGACATTCCCTTTGACCAGCTCCCGGTTCATGTAGTCGTACAAGGCGTAAAGATTATGCGCAATGTCCCCACCAACCTCAAAATCAAGGGTTGCCGAAAATTCGGTGATGATCGCCATGGCCTTGTTGATCATAACCGTTTTTTGGCTGAAATTCTTCGCCGCCATGGCCTCTTCGGCCTGACGCACAAAGCGGATCGCACCATCGTATAGCATAAGAAGGATCTGCTCGCGCGAGGCTGTCGAAACCTGGGTATTCTGATATTGGTTGAAATAGGCGTTCATAAGAAACTCCGCTTTAGGCTCTAACGTTCAAGGCACTCAGTTGCTGGGACAGATACGCACTTTGCGAGTTCATTACCGAAACGAGCTCCTCCAACGCGCTGTACTGGGCCCGAAGGTTTTTCTCTTTTTGCTCAAGGCGGTCCTCAAGCCTCAGAATATTGAGGTCGATGCGCCGGAGACTGCTATCCGTGGTCTCCTTGCGACTGGCGTAAATCCCATCAGAACTGTCGGTCATGCTGTCCAGATAACCTTTGAACAAGGTGCTGATTCCATCGACACCGGTCTCTCCGGCCAGCAATTTGGCGATTCCGTCGAGGTCATTATCGATCGCTTCGGTCAACTGCGCATCGCTGACCGTCAGAGTACCGTCTCGTTCGGTTTTGAGGCCCAACTGAGACAGCATGGTATAGCTTCCCGAAACGCCGACTGGCGTCGTAAGCAAATCCTGAAGGCGACGCTTGACGCTGCGGAAACTGGAATCTTTGCCCCAATCGGACTCGGATTGCCGAGCGATAAAATCAAACACCTCATTATAGGCTTTGACAAAATCGTTGATTTTGGTTTTAACCGCTTCTTTGTCAACGGTGACATTGAGGCTGGTTTTCTCGCCAACGGCGTTGGCTTTGGTCAAATCGAGGGTGATGCCGGGAATCGCCTCATCAAAAGTATTCGTGTCACTTTTGATCTGGATATTGTCGACCAGAATGGACGCCTGCATGGCCGATTGAACATTGGTAAAAATCGGGGCTGCGTACGTTCCCGCCGTTGTCTCATTCCCGCTCACCGTAAAGCTGGTGGAGGCGTCATCCCCCGTCAGGACCATGCGGTAGCCGGTAACCCCGTCGTTGATGATCGAGGCAGAAACACCCGTCGGCGTATCCCCCGTATTGGCCAGATTGATCTTATCCACCAAGCTGCTGAGGGAATCACCGTCATAGGTGATATCAACGCCATTGATGGTGATTGCACCTTGCCCGAACGCTGGTTCCGTCGAACTGGCATATCCGCCACTGACATCTTTTTGCAACTGAGCAAGGTTCTGGACTTCGATCTGGTAGTTGCCCGGAATCGCCGTGCCGGAGGTTGACACGCCGAAAAATTCGTCGGTGCCGGCTTTGGCGGCATAGGAACGGACTTCGTCCTGAGAATCCAAGGCCTCAAATTTACTCTGCAGCTTCGCCAGAATGCCGTCAAAACTTTTAAAGGCATCCAGGCGGCTTTTGAGGTAGCTCTGCTCACGCTCCAGACGATCGATCGGCCTGCGTTCGATTTGCATCAACGCATCGATGATGGCATTTGTATCCAGGCCCGTGGCCAATCCGCCGAAAGTAATGGACATAGCTGCCTCCGCCTTCTTTAGCTGGCCGAATCGACCAGATTGCCTCGCAGGGTCTTCAGATGTTTGACGTTACCAAGGATTTCCTCGGGCGGGATCTGTCGGATCATTTCGCCGGTAGCCGGATCGACAAGCCGGATAATCAGCTTTTGGGTCGCGTCATCCATTTCAAAGCGCACACTGTAGGCACCGTCCTGAGTCAATTCCTTGATCTTGGTCAGAACTTCCTCAGGCGGCACCTTCTGCTTATCATCAGGAGACGAGCTGGAGTCCCTGGCGCTTTGCCGCTCGACCTTCTGAGTTGCAAGGGTCTCCTGTTCCTTGAATGGGGATGTGCCTTGGGCGGCAACAGATTCAACTCTCATGGTCTTCTCCTCTTACCAACGGGAAAAAGGGGGGCCGGAAATCCGGCCCCCGATCTCACTGATGGTTCTCTCGATTAGCCGAGGAGAGACAGGGCCAACTGAGGAGTCTGGTTGGCCTGAGCCAGGATCGAAACCCCTGCCTGCTGCAGGATATTGTACTTGGTCATGTTGGACGTTTCAGACGCGATGTCCGCATCGAGGATACGGGAACGGGCGGCGGAGACGTTCTCAGACACGTTCTGCAGGTTGGCGATAGTCGACTCGAAGCGATTCTGCACCGCACCGAGATTGCCGCGGATGCTGTCCACGCTGGCAATGGCCGTGTCAATGGCACCGATTGCTGCGCTGGCGCCAGAGGCTGAAGTAACGGCCAAGGAGCCGACACCCAGGGTAGAAGCGGTCGCACCGGCTACGCTGACCGAAATGGTCTGACCGGAGTTAGCGCCAACCTGGAAAGCCTGGCTAGTGAAAGAGCCATCGAGCAGCTTGGTGTTGTTGAAGGTGGTGTCGGTAGCGATCCGATCAATTTCAGAGATCAGCTGCTTGAATTCAGCGTCGAGAGAAGTGCGGTCCGAGCTGGAGTTGGTGGCGTTGGCCGACTGAACAGACAGTTCGCGCATACGCTGCAGGATGTTGGTGGTCTCAGAGAGCGCGCCCTCAGCAGTTTGAGCCAGAGAGATACCGTCGTTGGCGTTACGGGCAGCCTGGTTCAGACCGCGGATCTGGGCGGTCATGCGGTCGGAAATGGCCAGACCGGCGGCGTCGTCCTTGGCGCTGTTGATACGCAAACCCGAAGACAGGCGCTGCATAGCAGTGTTCATGCCTTTAGACGTCGAGTTCAGGTTACGTTGTGCGTTAAGAGAACCGATATTGCTGTTGATTACGAGTGCCATAAGATTATCCTCCGTGATGTGTGTGTTTGCGGGCGTCCGTGCCCTACTTAAAAAAACCTTGAAAAATTGTCTTCACCGCGAGACTGGAATTGTTTCGTGAAACGCCACCACCTCCTTTTATGGATTTCTCCCGGCTTGATGATCTTATCGACCACTATGTGTCGAGACTTTAGAAAATATTTATACCGTTGCTGAAAAATTTTTACAAAACCGCCACCAGGCTTTGGACCTTCGCCGCTTCTGCTCCAGAGCCCGTGGCCATGAGGCATTCAAGGTACTGCTGCACCAAGTCCGGCCAGTAGGGGTAGGTTCCGCGTTGGGGATCCTGCAGGAGCTGGTGGAAGGCTCGACCGAACCTTGTTGCCGCTTCTGCTATCTCCCCTTTTCCCCGTAAAGTCTGGCCGGCTTTGAAATTGGCGAATATATTTTCCGGTTCACGTTCCAGCCACTGCTGCAGTACCCGCCAGTTCCTGTCGGTCTTCTCCGCCGTGCTGGTCTCGCTGTATCCCCAGTGCATCAATCGCAATGGCAACTCCGGGGGTCGGCGGTCGGGCCAATGCCGATACAGCGATTCGCCCACCGACTCGTGAATGGGATTAGCAAAGCGGATGCGCTTATCATTGCGAAAAAGACGTAGCGCCGAGGAGGGCAGGCAATCTCCGTTGTCACGCACATTATCAATGCGGATTTGGTAAGCCTGCTCATCTTCGCGACTCAGCGCTTCCTGAAGAATTTTCCGAGCTTGTCGCACATCGATGCTTTCATCGCAGTCCATATTGAGAATCCAGTCATGACGAGCCTGCTCGACGGCAAAATTCTTGGCCCGGGAAAAATCGTCGCACCAGGCGAAGAAAAAGACCCGCGCTCCAAGCGCCTCAGCTAGGGCGGCCGAAGAATCGTTGGAGCCGGTATCGACAAAGACCACTTCGTCCGCCAGCTGCAAGGCCGGAATAATGGCCTGCCTCAGAGAAGTGGCCTCATTGCGGCCGATCATCACCACCGACAGCCCCGGATTGATTGACTCAGCACCGGCGCTCATGAGCAGACCCCGCAGTATTTTCTCCAGAGATCTCTGTAAACGGCATCGAGGTTGGCATTGTACTGTTCCTGCTTTCCCCAAGGACTGTTCAAGATTTGAGCGCGGATATTCATACGAAAATGGCTAAGAGCCTCTGGTGTCTCGGCCAGGGCAACAGCTTTGGACACATATTCTTCAACAGTGCGGGCGACCAGTCTTTCTTCGCCCAATCCACACAGGATGGACATACCCATTCTGGAAATCCCCCGTTCGCCTTCCAAGGCCACAACCGGCACTCCCATCCACAGGGTATGGCAGGTTGTCGTATGCCCATTCCAAGGGAAGGTATCCAAAGCGATATCCACCTGACTTAAAAGATTCATATGTTCCTGAAACGAGGTATTCCCCCTGACGTGGATCCGTTCTCCATGAATCCCTCTTCGCTCAAAAAAAGTCTTCAATTCACTAACCTTGACGTGGTCCGACATCGGCTTACCCTGGAAAAAGAGGCGGGAATCGGGCACGGCGTGGAGAATCGTGCACCAAGTCTCCAGAAGCTTATTGGAGATTTTGGAAAAGTTGTTGAAGCTGCCAAAAGTCACATAGCCGTTGCTTCTCCAGGGCAGGGGGGCTATGTCCAGCGCCGGAGACGGAGGAGCGTAACAGAAAAAGTTTCCCGGCAACCGTATCAGTTCTTCTCGGTGAAAGGGTTCCGTCAGCCCTACCGGATCGCACCAGGCGTCGGTAATGCGGTAGTCCATGGCATCCATCCCCGTTCCATCCGGATTTCCCAGAAAGGTTACCTGAATGGGGGCCGGTTTACGAGCGAAGACAAGAAGGCGGTTATCGCCCGAATGACCCGCCAGATCGACCAGAATGTCAATCTTATCCTCGCGAATCCAACGGACAACCTCGTCATCTGGAACCCCGCAGATATCTCGCCAGCGGCTCGCCAACCCTCTGAGCGCCTCGGTCTGCTCATCGGGCTGCAACACATTGGAGTAACATGTCACCTCAAAGCGTTCGCGATCAAATCCAGCAAGGATCGGAGTGATAAAAAAACAGACGGGATGAAACCGGAAATCCGGCGAGACATAGCCGATGCGAAGTTTTTTGTCCGGATTCTTCTCAGTCACCGGGGGCTCGCCCGCACGGGTCAGGGGAAGAGCATGGCGTTCATTCCAGCGCCGTTGCTCGGCAAATATTTCCTCGCGGCCAAGTGAGTCCTGATAGTTCGACAGAAACAGCAAATTGGAGTGAATCAGAGGCTTCTGCGGAGCTAGATCGACAGCGGTCCTGGCCATGGAATAGGCCTCACGGTAACGTCCAAGGGACTGCAGCAGGCAGGCCAGATTCGTCCAAGGTCCGTCATCCCGGGGGTTGAGGGCGATAGCCTTTTCGAAATGGATGCGGGAGTCTTCGGCCATCCCCATATCCATGAGAAGGACCCCCATGAGATTGTGCGCGTCGGCGTAGTCAGGAGCCTGCGCGAGTGATTCCTCAAGATGCACCATGGCCTGTCCGACCCGATTGGCGTTTCGAAATGCGACAGCGAGGGCATAGAGAATTTCGGCCGGCTTGGGAGAGCCTGCCAGGGCTGCCTGATAGATGGCGATCGCCTCCCGGGCCCGCCCCTGCTCTACGAGGATTCGGCCGAGGTTGATGCTGGCGTCATGCATTCCGGGCCGATGCTGCAGGGCCGCATTGAAGCATTCTTCCGCCTCCGCCCTCAGGGCTTGGTGCGCATACAGGGTCCCCAGGTTGTTCCAGGCCTCGACCAGGGCCGGGTTGACTCTCAAGGCCTCCCGGTAAGCCCGGATAGCCTCCTCGAACCTCGCACCGCCTTGACAGACGCACCCGAGGGCAAACCACAGCTGTGCCTGGCCCGGCTGTTGTCGAAGGCCTTTTTCAAGAATCTCAACAGCAGCAACCACACGTCCATGTCGAAACAGAGACATCGCCTGTTCAATGAGCGAATCCGCCGACTGCCGTTCTGCCGGATATCTGTTGTTCCGAATTTTCTTCCCCATTGCTCTGACGTCCTCATTCAGGATGGAGTTTTTACTTTTCCATCGTTCCAACCTTTGATTGCAAATATAAAGCCCTCTTTCTGCATGCGGAAAAAGGGCTTTATACAAGATTGCACTCTGGATTCAGACTTTTGGAAGCGGATGCCGCGTGGTATAGGGCGATTTTTCCAAAATTACCTGGATTGCCCGGTTGGTCGAAGGTGCAAAGAGAATTGGAGCCATCAGGTTGAGCGTGACATTTCCGCCATCCTGAACGGTCACCACAGACAGAACATAGGATTCGTCCTTATCGTCAATCCCCAAGACTGCGCGTTCACCGTTGTCGGCCACGACCCGGTAATCGAGGAAAAAATCGGTCGGGTCAGTCAGCACAAAAGCGATCTGGGGATCGTCGACGCTCTGAATCCAGAACAGAGGACCATCCTTGATATTGGGCATGACGATGAATTCCCGCAGATCTTCAAAGCCGATAAGCCCCTTGGGAAAATGCAGCGTATTTTGAGGATCGTACTCGACTTCACCGAAGCGTGTCGTGATCTTTTTCATCACCGATCCTCCTTGGCAAGGCTGGCCGTCAAAAGAGAGTTCAGATCGGCAAGGTTCCATTGGGTGGCCTCCTTGTTTTCCGTGCAGATGCGGTCGTAGACTTCCTGCCGGTAGATTTTCATATCCTGAGGGGCATCGATGCCAATGCGGATGCCGCCTCCTTTGATTTCAACAACGGAGATTTTGATATGGTCGCCGATAACGATGCCTTCACCGGCTTTGCGTGTCAGAACTAACATGGCGCCCTCCCTGGCTGAAGTGTCCCCTTCTCCAAGGGGAATGGGGGTTAACTTTAGAAATAGTCGAGAATGGACAACTGCGAGACCCTGGAACTAACCTGCATGGCCGCTTTTAGAGCATTTTCCTCCATGGTCATATTGCTGATGGCCTCAACCAGATCAATATCCTCATAACGGGAACGAATTTCTTCCATGTCGATATTGAGCGTTTCCATATGAACACGAGCGGTGTCAAGACGCTGACCAACCGCACCCAACAAGCCATGCAATTTACGCACCTGGTTGGCGCCCTCCTCCACATTGTCGATCTCGACATTGACGGCGTCAGGATCGTTGGCTCGCAGGCCTTCTTCAATGCGGGCAAGAACCGCAAAGATGTCGATCCCCACCTGCTCGGCAACTCCATCGCCATCCGTATCCTTCTGCCCCATGAACAGCTCGGATCCCGGAATGGATGTTTCCACCAGAGCACCCGGGCCGATCTCCAGGGTAATGGCCCGGTTGTCGCCCGCGTAAAGAACGGGTGCGGACGACGTTGCCGGATAGGCGGGATTGGCGACAAAAGGTTTGGCGTCGTCGGCGTAGCCGGCAAAAAGAAACTTGCCATCGACCTTGGCGTTGGCGGCATCAAGCAGTTCTTCCCGACGCAAAGCAATTTCGTTGGCCAGAAGAACGCGGTCTTCAGGGGTAAAGGTGGCATTGCCGGCCTGAATCGCCAGCTCTTTCACGCGGGTAAGAACATTCTCGACGTTGTACAGATATCCTTCGGAATTATCCAGCCGATCCTGGGCCGTATCCATGGTCCGCAGGTAACGATCAGAAGCGGCGATCTGGCTGCGGGCGTTAAGGATGGGACGGATCGCCGTCGGATCGTCGGAAGGGCGTGACACCTGTTTGCCTGTCGCCGTTTTGATGCGCCAGTCATTCAGTCGTGTGCTGCCGCGGGTGAGATTCTGCAACAGGGTACGATAGGTTGTCGCGTTGGTTGTTTTCATCGACTACCTCTTCAGATTGATCACGGTATCCATCATTTCATCGACGGTGGTCAAAAATTTGGCTGCCGCCTCGAAACCCGATTGGTACTTGACCAGACTCAGCATCTCTTCTTCAATCGAAACGCCCGATTTGGAGTCACGCAAATTCTGCAGCTGGATCAGAGCATCGTCGGCACCATCCCGCTGAAGATTGTTCTGATTGATCGTAATGCCGACCTTCCCGGCAATTTTACTGTAAAACCCATTGAAGCTGTCCGCCCCGTCAATCACGGGAGCCTGGTGAAGAGCGGCCATATCCAGCGCGTTGGTATTGTCTCCTGACAGGCCGCTTTTACCGGCCGCCACCAACCCTGTATCACTTACCAGCGCGGTATTGACCTGCATGACAGCAGCCGTTCCCACGCCGAAGGTGGCCGGCGGCACCGGCACAGGGGCGGCCTCAAAAAACAGGCCCGCCGGGTTCCCGTCACGATCGACACCCGCCTGATGAACCGTATTGACGCTTTCGACCAGGTTATAGGCCAGCTTGTCGAAATCGGCCAGAAGGTCAGGGATAATTTCATCCCGCACGCTTAGAAGCCCTTTGATCTCCCCCCCCACATCCTTAAGGCCCAGAGGGATATCTGAAGCCTTGGTCTGCAGGGAAATCTCGATTTTGCCGTCGATGCGCTGCGTTTGCAGCGGCAGGTATTCTCGTCCCTGCACCAGAGGAAGGCCGCCGGGCAACTGAAGCGAAACGGTGCCGTCTCGCTGTTCCAGATAGGAAGCCCCCAAGGCCTTGGCAACATCCTGCACCAGCAGATCACGTCGGTCGCGCTCGCCATTGGCGGTAAGGCCCGTGGCTTCGATGCCGGCGATACGGTCGTTCAGATCGGCAATTTCCTGGAGAGCCGAATTGATGCCAACCACCTTGGATTCCAGAACCGTATTGATGTTTTCCTGCGCATACTGCATCTGGCTGCTGGCCGAATTAAACGCCGATGCTAAAGTCTGACCGTTCTGGATGACGATCTGACGTTCCACTTCGCCGCTGGGATTCGTCGATAGCTCCTGCCAGGCGTCAAAAAAGGCATCTACCGCGGTGGAAAGGTTGGCTTCAGTGACGTTGACGATTCTTTCCACCTCTGTCAAAGGCAAGGTTTTGGCGTCCATTTCGCCAAAAGCCGCCTGCTTGGAGACGAGCTGATCCTGCACAAATGAGTCGTAGTTGCGCACGATGTCGTCAACTCTGACACCGGTACCGATAAACAGACCACCGTATTCCAAGGTGGGGACGTCCGAGAGCTGCATCACCTGACGGGAATAGCCCGGCGTGTTGACGTTGGCCATGTTGTTGCCGGTGACTTCAATCCCCTTCTGGTTGGTAAAGAGGCTGGTCTTGCCGGAATTCAACGCATTGAGAAGGCCGCCCATATCAGATCCTCCCCCTCAGCAGCATCCCTTCGGAACGCCCGCTGACGGCAGCCCCATGGGCCCCATAGCTGACCGGGGACAATTCTTTCTGAAAAAAGCTCATCGATTCACGAATAAACCCCAAAGACGCCCAGAACAGATACGCGTTGCGACGATTTTCTTCTCTAACCACAACCGCCAGCTCGCGATCTTCGGGGGCCACCTCATTTACCGACTGCAAAGACTGCAGAAGTTCATTTTTGGCCTGAACTGTATGCAGCAGGTCATCCATCGCCATCGCCTTGGCGCACTCACGCTCCTGGAGTATGAGACTATGCAGTCTTTCAAGCTGAGCTCGCAAGGTCGTAGCCATGATTACTTCTCCCCTGCGACAAACTTGAGCAAGCTGGCCGCTACCTGCTTGAGGTCTGGCTGATAAGAGCCCTCAGCGATCTGCGCCTTGAGCGCGGCTATTTTCTGTTGACGGGCAGACACTTCAGAAGAGCCACCATCCTGCAGATGACTCATCTCCAGAATAAGCGGTGAGAAAGCGACTTTCTCCATGGACTCGGCACGCACTGCACCTTTGGCTTCCTGAGTCTGAGCGGCTTGCTGCAGTGCAGAGGAAAAACTCACCTTGTCTGTAGCGCCCGCTTTTGATTTATCGGTGTCGGCCTGTGCCTTCTGGTTTTTTTTCAACCCATCCAGAGGCCCAAGCCCCTTGTCGCCAGAAATTTTGATCGTCATGGTCATCCCCTTATCGATAAAAATTATTCATTTTAATCGTAGCAAAGAAACATAAAACATCGGCAAGATACCTGCTCTTGCCTGTCTTATCGGAGGGAGATGGAGAGAACTTTAGGAAAAAATCAAGAAGTGCTTTAAGAAACAGGACGTGAAAAGGACTACCAGAATGTCTGTAGACATCTGGTAGTCCTTTTCAACAATTTCTGGTCAAAAAATCTGACAGGCCGCCTGATCAGGCTGCGGTCCGACTATAAATGACATGCAGATAGGGACGATCCCCGTGGGTTTCTTTCTCCACCATAGCCTGCATGATGAAATGATTTCTCAGGTCCGCATGGCGAACCACGGGTTGCCCCTCGGGGGGGTTGGAGGCGAAGCCGAACAGGTCACCTAGTTGCCACGAGCCGGGGATCCCCAGGCGCCCTCCCTTTTTTTTCTTCAGGGGCAGCAGGATCTCGACCACACCGCCGGGCCGCAGAGCCCTGGCTAGCTCCCGCATGACCCCAACTTTATCGCCTAGTTCGTTGGGATTGTGGACCAGTCGGGCATAGTCGAGATTGCCGGAGTCCAGAGGCAGTGAGGCGACCGTGTCAAGTTCAACTCTCCCTTCCGTCTCGGAATTCAGGGACAGCTGCCCCCCTTCATACCGCAGGGCATTCAGGCCGGGATAACGCGCCATCTCCTGCTTCACCGCTGCGAGGTCATCGAAGAGAAGTCCCTTGAAAAAGCGGATGACAGGTTCCTCCCGCGTTGCCAGCCTTTCTCGATATTTTTGGTTGAAGGCTTCAGCATAACCGGACCAGGCCTGATCGTAATTTCCGCCCGAGGCATGCAGAAGATGAATGCCGTGATCGATCATCAGGTGGAATCCCTTCAGGTAGGCTGCATAGGTAAAATCAAGGTCATAGAGGTGAAATCCGTCAAAGGTCGCCTCGTCGAAACGGATCTGCTCCAGCACCGGTCTTTTGACCGCAAAGAAAAGCCCGTCGAGAGCCTGCACGTCAGTCACGTGTTCAGGATCTCTGCCGTTGCCGTACATGCAGAGACTGATCACCCCAGGGCGGTCCTTGACCAGATGGGCTACTTGGCCGTGGATATGGGGCTGTCCGGCGGCGATCCAGCTCCCCTCGACCAGCCGAGTCGTCCCCGCTACCCCAACAAGATCGCTCATCTCAAGGTCCTGTCGCAGACGTTCTCCCAGGTTTTCGTTGAGAAATTCAATATCGTCGTGGCAGAACACCACCGCCTCGCCGCGGGCCTCGAGCAGGCCACGGTTGTAGCCTTCGCACAGCGAGCGGGCATCGTCGATGCGGATCAGTTCGACCGGCTCCTTGAAGGCTTTAAACAGGCTCGATTGCAGCCGGGCGAACTTCTCGTCATCGATGCTGCAGGTGATGACGGAGAAATATGGGGGCTCGTCTGGGGTGGCTTCAAGTAATGCCGGTTCCGGCGCAGCGTCGCACATTTGCAGGTTCTGCCGGGCCTCGGCAAAGTCGGGATCACTGTGCAGGCATTTCTCGAACAGCGCCCGGGCGTCATCCACCTCTCCCTGCTGGTAGGCAATCACCCCCAGATTATTCAGGGCATCGCGCTGCTGGGGATCGAAAGCCAGGGCGCTGTCAAAGGCCTGGGACGCCTTGACGATATCGCCAGCGACAAAGGCCTCCTCCCCGACGGCAATCAGTTTCTCGACATCGCCACGCACGGCGGAAAGGCGCGCATCGACCGTTTCGGCGTCTTTATCGCGCCCAAGGTGATGCAGAATCGCCGCGCGGTTCTCCAGCGCCTGGACAAAGTACGGGTTGATCGCCAGGGCCTTGTCGACAAAAACCAGGGCATCTTCGCTCTGTCCGACCTGGATCGCCACTACCCCCAAGTTGTTGAGGGCTTCGATGTGAGCGGCATCCAGATGAAGCACCTGCAGGAAGCAGTCGCTCGCTCCGTCGAGGTCCCCCTGGCCAAAAAGCTCCTCGCCCCGGCGCAGCAGGGCTTCAATTCCATCAACCAGATCACCCGCATTCGTTTCCCGTGCCTTGTCGCACATCTGCAGGTTCTGCAGGGCTTCGTCGAATCCGGGCTTGATTCGCAGACACCGCTCGAAAAACCGCCTGGCTTCCGCCACCTGCCCCTGTTTAAACGCGACGACTCCCAGATTATTCAAAGCGTCCAGATTGTTCTCGTCGATCCCAAGTAACCTTTCAAAATAGAGGGCAGCCAAATCGAAGTCGCCTTCGCCAAAGGCCTGCTCTCCTTTTTCGAGGTACGTTTTTGCATTGCTTTCTTTATCCGTCCCGGCATTGTCGGGAGAAGACACAACGATGGCCAGATTGTTGCGATAGAGCTCCGACTGAGGCTCAAGGCGTACTGCTTCTTTCAGATATTTTATCGCCTTCGCCCTGTTGGCTGCCTGGGCATGCAAATACCCTAAGGCGTTATGAACGGTTGCCATCTGTGGCCATGAAACCAGAAGCTCTTCCAGGCGACGAATGCCCGTCGTCAGATTATTCACTCCTTTTGACAGCTCAAGTGCCTGGTTAACCTGATAGTTGACCAGATTCGCCTCCTGAGCTCTGCGTACCGAGGGCTTATCGGCAACCCAATCAGCATATTTTTTATAAATTTGCTGACAGGTCTTATAAAATTCACCGACCTGACCACCCGTCATGGAGGACCCGTCCGAGCGGGAGCGGAACTCACAGGTTACCTGTTTCAAATGGTACGGACGATATTTGCTGGAAACCCGTATCCAGAGGTCCCAATCCTCGTGGCGTTTTAAAGTTTCGTCAAACCCTCCCACTTCATCTAATACGGATCGCTCATGCATAAAGCAGAGGACTGGCACGAAATTGTCTACGAGAATCCTGTCGGAATCGAAATCCAGTGAATAGGGGATGTCCCGGCGGGTCACCACCCACTGATCACCTTGTTTCTCTTGATAGCCCCGATAAGCATCCGTATAGGCAATTTTGTCGCCGCTGGATTCGAGGTGATTGACCAATAGTTCGATATGGTTGGGGAAAAAGATATCATCATCATCGAGATAGGCGATGTATTTGCCCCGTGCGTTTTGGATCCCGGTATTCCTAGCCGCTGCTAGCCCCTTATTTAGGGAATGGCGCACATAAGTGATACGGCCCTCGACGTCAAGGGATGCAATCACCTCCTCCACGGGAGCTCCAGCATCATTGACAACAATGATCTCGAAATCGTGATAACTCTGAGCCAATATACTCTGAAGTGCCTCGCGAAGAATTTCCAGGCGATTGTAGGTGGGGACGATGACTGAGACCTTGGGTTTATTCTCAACGCTTTCCCGTGCACCTGATTTTAATCTCTGACGGCGGGCTATCGCTTCCCTCCGGGCCAATTGGGCAAATGCCTGTTGCTCCTGCGCCTTTCTTTGTGAAATTCCTCCAAGGGCTTTTCGCCAAAAGAAAAGGGGAGCGGACAGGTTTGCTACCTCGAAGTGCTCTGAAATCCTCAAGAAAAGATCGTAATCCTGGGCATAGAGGTATTCCTCGTTGTAGCCTCCAACACTTTCGAGTGCCTTCCTTCGCATCACAACACTGCCATGCCCAAACCAGTTCTGCTGAATGAGCCCTTTTTTAAGGGACTCCGAGTCTGTCAGGACTTCAACAAGGCCGGTTTTTTTACCATCATCATCCAGTATGCAGTAACTGCTGCCTACAAGAGCGTGATCCGGGTTTTCCTCTAAAAACCGAACCTGTCTCTCCAGACGCTGGGGTGCAGAAATGTCGTCTGCATCCATGCGGGCAACATAATCCCCACGACAGAACTTCAATCCAAGGTTAAGGGACCGGGTCAGGCCCATGTTTTCTTGGTTGCGGTAAATGAGTGTGCGGCTGTCCCTGTACTGGAGAAGTATCTCTGGAGTACGATCCGTGCTACCGTCATCGACCACTATCAGCTCGAAATCCTGGAAAGTTTGGGCAAAAATACTATCCAGCGCCTCCGGTAGATATTTTTCACCGTTGTATACCGACAAAAGCACACTGACTTTGGGACTGGAGGAATCTTCTTCACGAGAACGGTCAAAAGGAATCTTGGCCTGGGAGTCTCCACCGTAATAACGATCGACGTGGCTATTGTGCCCATGCAAATAGACCAAGCCCCGGTCATCGATAAATTGATAGAGTCGGTTTTCAAGTACATGTTTATAGAGGTTGCTGTCAGGAATGCCGACAAAGATATTAAACCAGGTAACCGTTGGCTTGATTTCTACAAGCAGTTCCTGGCTTTTCCTCAAATCATCTTCGGTTTCCCCAGGCACCCCGACAATCATACTAGCAGCCGTATTGATACCCTTCTCGCGGCACAAGCGGAACGCACGGCGGACATCCTCCAGTTTGATGTCCTTATGCATAAAATCAAGCAGTCGTTGAGAGCCGCTCTCCACACCGATGTAGGCACCTTTGGCTCCAGCTTTGGCCATCATATCCACGGTTTCCTCATCAAGAGAAGAGGCCCGGGTCTCGCAGACCCAAGGAATGTTGACCTCCCTTTCCACCATGAGCTGACAAAAAGCCTCCAACCGTTTCTTGTTCAGCGTGAA
This sequence comes from Desulfuromonas sp. KJ2020, assembly GCF_024197615.1. NCBI lineage: Bacteria > Pseudomonadati > Thermodesulfobacteriota > Desulfuromonadia > Desulfuromonadales > Desulfuromonadaceae > Desulfuromonas > Desulfuromonas sp. KJ2020. The sequence continues at coordinate 83,745 of NZ_JAKUKE010000004.1, read as the reverse complement.
ATTGTCCTCACGGAAATAGATGCCCCGCACCCCGTAGTTCGTCTTGAGATGCTCGATTTCGGCAACGATCCTCTCTGGGGAAAAACAGACGTACCGTCGCCCCCAAATTGAGCCGACCGAGCAAAATGTGCAATCGAAAGGGCACCCCCGGCTGGTATTCATGGTAAACACCGGACCCTCGGGAAGCCAGTTCCCTCCCCAGTTATAAGGCATGTCGGCAAAATAATCCCATGCCGGCATGGGGAGTGAATCCAGGTCTTTGATGGGCGGATACTGGACTATGCGTTCCTGCACTTTGCCTGCAACGATGTCCCTCAGCGCATATTCCCCCTCGCCGAGAACGATATGGTCCACGCACTCCGGGATGGTTTGCGGCGATACTGAAGCATGGGGGCCACCCACCACGATACGACCTTGCCAGGTGCCGTTCTGACGCATGGCGTCGAGCCGGCGGATCATGCGCAGGCTGTCGCGGAAACAGATGGTGTTGGTGTATATCCCAACCATGTCGATCTGATGGCGCTGCAGGTAGTCCGTTTCCAGAAAGTCACTGGGCTTAAGATAGTTATCGATAAAAAACACGTTATGGCCGGCATCCCGCAGTACGGCAATGAGAAAGCCGACACCGATAGGCGGTCTTTTTTCGGTCGTGTAGAACGGGGTCTGCTGGGGCGGGGCCGAGGTCACAAGGAGGACGTTCTGCCCGTCCGGGTTCAGTTCAGACGGGATCACCTCATTCCACTGCACACCATAACGGCGGGTAAAGCACTGACGCACAGCTTCCTTGCAGGCGAGCTTGTCGGACATGTCGAGATCGGATTCGTTGACAACAGCCAGGGTGGCCTCCCCCATCTGGCGCCAGAGCTCCATCATCGACATGTTCAGCAGCTTGCGGCTGTTCCCCGGGTCGTTGTCCTGCGGGACGGTGGCTCTACGGACCTCGACGTTTTCGTCGTCGGTCACCCTCCAGAAAAACAGGGATTCGGGAATGTGGGCAATGGAGCCAGCCAGGGTAAAATAGGCGAGCATCACCTGATCAAAGCCCCATACAAATTTGCGATCGAATTTTTTCAAATCCTTGAGGCGGATCAAGCCATTACAGGGATCTCCTCCCGAAAGATGATTGACCAGGTACGTCAGGCGTTCAACAGGAGACAACCCGCGAAGATCCCAACTGTTATTGGCCAGGCCCAAGGGATTGCCTTCCGTATCGATCCGCATGGTTCGGGAATAACAGAGGACGACCTCCGGATCTTCCTCCATAAGGGATACAGCCTTGGAGACAAAGGACGGATCCCAGAGATCGTGCCCAGGGGCATACATGTAATACTTCCCCTTGGCCAAATGGATGGCTTTGAATCCATTCGCATGGGCTCCGACGTTCTCATCGGATCGGTAGTAGGAAACATGCGCGTATTTTTCTGCAAACTCTTCACAGATGGATGGTGTTTTATCGGTTGAAGCATTGTCACAAATGATGATCTCGATGTTGGGATAATCCTGGGAAAGAATAGATTCCAACGCCCGCCGCAGAAACTTCTCTTCGTTATAGATAGCGACGCCGATACTGACCAGTGGGCTAGCGTTGTTCATTTACAAAACCTCCGATTTTCCCAATCACACGCTCCTATTGGGAACAATGTCACTGTGGATAGGCGTTAAAGATTGAGGATTTCCCCGTTAAACAATTGATGCGACTCAAGGCGTTCACGAATCGTTGTGTCGTGAGCAATCGCGGTGATCAGAAGACACGAATCACCGCTGGCGCCAGAGAGAGTATCCGGAGAGACAACCTTTCTCCCGCCAACTGTTGCCGTCTCTTGTTTAAACGGATTCATATCAACAAGCCCCTCAAGAGCGCAGTTCTTCAGTCCGGCAGCCTCGTAGAGATAGAGAAACTCCCTGCCGATCCCCCAGACGTAAACCGGGCGGCCGCTTTCGGCGATCCGCCCAAGGCTCTGGCGCCTCTGCGCCAGTCTGGCGATTTCCTCCTGAACGTAGCTTTCCAGGGAGACCGAGGGTGCCACCGGCATGCAGGGCGTGTCCGTGACGGTCTCGTCGGAACGTTTGCGGAAGACGGCTGAAAGATTTGGCATGACCATCTTCTCCCCCATGATCGGGTGAGCGGTCTGCTGGTAATCGACCAGGTCAAAACCTTCGGAATGGGCCAGTCGCTTCAGACTGGCGATATCGAAATGCTGGATGTGTTCGCGCATCAGCAGCCAGTAGAAATCGAAATAGAAATAGTCGTCGTAGCGGGCGGCATCAGGGACGCCGATGCAGAGTACGCCGCCGGGCTTGAGCACCCGGGCAGCCTCACGAAAGGCCGCGACCGGGTTCACCAGGTGTTCGAGAACCTGCTCGACAACCAGGGCATCGAACAGTCGATCATCGAAGGGCAGGCTTTGCGCATCCCCCAGACGGATATCGTAGTTTTTCCGGCGGGCGACCTCGACATAGGCCTGGGTCAAATCCACCCCGTACAGATGCGAATACCCCCGGGCCTTGAGAAAATCGAGAAAGCCACCCACCGCACAGCCAACATCCAGGACGGCTCCATGCCCCCCCACATGCGGCGCGATCAACGCGTACAACTGCCCGTAGCGATCAGAAGTGAACTTGCCGGTACTACCGGGCAGATCCCCCTCCTTGACCACGGAGTTCAGGTTGGCCGGAGCATACTCGTCGTTGTAATACCGTCCCAATCCGGCCATGTCTTCGGGGGACAGATCGTTGAAATGATGGCCGCAGACCGGACAGGCCATCAGGCGCACGGTCGGATAGAGGCTGGAACCATCCAGGTTGCCGCAGTCGAGAGAAAGAAGATTTCGCGGGGACGCGGCCCCGCACACCGGGCATGAAAGCCTTGACATCCTGTCACCTGTCGCTATCGGGGTTGACATTGCCGAGCCGGTCGGCCCACTGCTTCAGGAGGAGATCTTCGGGGAAATACGCGGCATAGTGAAAGACGGTCCCTTTGGTTCTCTCCAGAAGCCCTGGGAGGATCATTGCACTCAGCATGCCAAGCGATACCGTTCCATCCGGCGCAAAAATCTCCGGAAGCCGCTGGGTCGCCAGAAACCACTCTGAGGGGTGATGACCGAAGAGTGCGTTGAAATCAACGTCCCGTTTTTTTTCTTCGCGCGCCTCCCGGTAGAGGCGTTCGAAGGCCGTAACCGACCGATGCACGGAGAAGCGCTCGCGCACTAAGAGTGAGGCCTGTCGTCCCAGTCTCAGGCGTTCCTGCGGGTGGCGGGCAAGCCAGTCGATCGCCTCTCCGAACTCCCTTGGATTTCGGACAAATAGGCCGGTTTCCCCCTCGGTAACCAGGCAGCGTTCAGCGGGATTATCCAGGACTATGGGGACGACCTCCATGGCCATGGCTTCCAGCAGGGCGTTCTCCGAGGTGCCGTAATGCAGCGGGTTGAGCAGGTAGGGAAAGACGTTGATGGCGGCCAGCTCCGAGGCGATATCCGTTCGGTAGCCGCGAAATTCGAGCATCCCGGGACGACCGGCATCCCGACATTGCCGCTCGAGAATATCCCGATTGGTTTCGTCTCCGATGACCCGGACCCGGAAATCCGCCCCCGGCACCGCTGTCAAAAACTCGACATAATCAGGGTGCAGTTTGGCAAAATTCAGGCTCCCCAGATAACCGGCCGCCAGGGTGTCATCGATTTGTCTCACCGGAGGCTGAAGCCCTTCGAAGCCCCCGGCACTGTGCACCACACCCAGCCTGGAATTCTGATCCGGAGACAGCCCGACGACTTCCGGGGCCTCGTACGTGCAGGGCGAGGTAAAGAGACAGCGATGCGCCGAGCGGATCAGCCCCTGAGGGATAACAGGCGTATGGATTCCCGAGACGTGACACCAGAGCAGCAACCGCATGGCCGGCATAGGCCCTGCGCAGAGCGCGGCCATGGGGGCGGGATGTCCCCACCATTCGAGCTGGACGACATCCGCTTCTTCGATCATGCGGGCGAGGTTCTTCGGGTCTGGGGCGATCGCCACGGGACACCCCGAGTCAATAAGCGGATCGATGAACTGGGTTTTCTCGGGGCGCTCCAGGCAGGCGATGGCATGACGGATCCCCCCCTGCGCCGGGGTATTGAGGATGAGGCCGCTTAGAGCCTTACCCACGCCACCCCCCAGGTGGGCCGTCAGATGCAGTACCGAGACGGGACCGGTCATGATTTCGCGGCCCGAATCTTCTCCAGAAGTTCGCTGCGAAAAGGGTCGATGTTGTCGGGAAGACAATGGGTGAGCTGGCCGCAATCCCCGCAGACGGGGTCCTGCTTCCGCTGCCCTTGCAGGTGGGCGATGCGGTGAGCCCGGACGCGCTCGCCGGTCCAGATGCTCTTGAGGCTCTCCCGGCGCAGGTCACCGGCGACCAGCTTGCGGGCCCAGTCAAGAAAGCAGAGGCTGACCGTGCCGTCGGAGTTCACCGACAGGGAATAGAAAATATAGGGGCAGACCTGAACCTCTCCGACCGGCTGGCCGTATATCCCCGTATCCATGGAGACGTCGAGGCGGTCGGCCAGATCGAACTCTGGCCAGCAGGGGGCCATGTTCTCGATGAAAATGCGGTCGGCGTAGTCGCCGAAAAGCGCGAAAAAGCGCTCCTTATCCTCCGGGCTGAGAAAATCTCCGGCGATCTTGATGAGGATCTCGCAATCCCCCCTCATGGCGTAGAGGCGGCGGATATTGTCGACAAAGCGTTCGAAATCCACTTTGGCCCCGGCGAATTCCAGAAACTGCTGTTCCGAGAGGCCGTCGACCGAGATGTTGATCCGGTCGATGCCGGCATCGAGAACCGGTTTGACCGTCTCGGGATCAAGCAGCGAGCCGTTGGTGGTGGTGTCGATAAAGCGGGCTACGCCGCTCTGCTTGGCATAGCGGACCATGTCCGCGAAGCGCTTGTTCAGAAAGGGTTCGCCGTCCTTGTAGAGACGCAGGACTTTCAGGGGCTCGGGAAACGCCTTGAGATCGTCGATAATCTTCCGGTACAGGGAAAACTCCATGCTCCCCTGCCACCGGCCGCTGTCGCGGATCAGCGCCGGATCACCATTCGGACAGAACTTGCAGCGGAAATTGCAGGCGCTCGACGGGTCGACGAACAGGACAAAGGGGGTTTCCAGCGGGATCACCTCTTCGAGCCGGGTCCTCCCTTCCTGGTTAATGCGCGGCTTGATTTGAGCTTTCATAGATGCTCTCAGCCTCTCCTCGGGGGTTCATGGAAATTTCGGTTGCCGGAACCAGGTTAAAGCGAAGAGCGTATTCCATCCATTTTTTGTCCTCGGCTATGATGCAGTAAAAACGCTCTCTGTGAAATTGAATAAGCTTCGGATCGACATGCGGCAAATGCTCATAGGCCCTGGCAAGGTAATAGTGGGCAAAGGCCTGGTCGGGGTACTTGTCCACCACGTTCTTCAGACGGATCGCCGCTTTGGCATAGCGTCCGGTGCGAAGATTGTTGTTCTGGACAAAATTCACCTCCAGGTTCATCAGGTAGGCGAATTCAGTCATTTCTTCGGGATCGAGGTCTTCCGTACGGATCAGCCCCTTGTAGATTCCTACTTTCTGCGAAAGGTCTTCCACGTTGATGTACCCATTCTCGAGGCAGAGGTCGTACAGCCGCGATCCCGGGAATGGGGTGGCAATATGAATGGCCGCCCAGTCCAGTTCAAGGTCCCGGATGAAATCGATCGACGCCTGTCGATCCTCGTCCGTTTCACCCGGAATGCCGATGACGAAGAGTCCGAGCGTCGAAATATCGTATTTTCTCAAGGCATCGACGGCCGGCTTGACCTCGGAGAGATTCAGGGGCTTGCGGATGATGTCCTTCAGAACCCTCGAAGACCCCGACTCGATGGCAAGCGACGCCCCTTCCACTCCGGCATCACGCATCAAGCGCGCCATCTCATCGTCGATAAATCGGACGGACAGTCCGTTGGGTATCTCGACTTTGAGATGGAATTCCGCAAGCCCCTTAAGGATGGCCTTGGCCCGCTTGGCATTGAAGACAAATTGATCATCTTCGATGCCGAGCCGCTCCAACTGATAACGCTCAACCATTTCCCGGGTGTCGCTGATGACCCGTTCGGGGCTCATGGAGCGGATCTTTTTACCGTGATTGGCAGCCGCGCAGCAGAATATGCAGTCGAACGGACAACCGCGGGTGGTATGAATAACCAGATACCGCGACCCCTTTCCCTGATTCTTGCCGATAAGCCGTTCGCCATACAGGCCCAGGTCGATGAGTCCATAATCGATAGGAGGAATTTCGTCCAGATCCTGCACAAAGGTCGGACGAAACACCTCCCCGTTCCGGACATTTTCCAACGTCGCCCATGAAGGATGGTCTTGCAGGGTTTTGCGGCGATCCTCGCTGAGGACCAGGTCTAGAAAAGGGATTTCCCCCTCGCCGATGCACACGGCGTCGATAGCGTCGTGTGCCAGCAGTTGTGCGTGCAGGTTCGACGCCGCAATCCCCCCGGCCACCACCAGGCGATGAGGATCAATCTGCTTGACGAGCGCCGCCAGCCGGTACAGGGATTCATTGAAAAAACTGAACATCAGGGCGATGCCGACCAGGTCCGGATCGAATTCCTGCAGGGTTTCGCGCAAGACGGATTCCTGTTCCGCTACCGGAATATTGCGGGTGTTGAAATCGATAATCCGGATTTCTATGGAAGGACACCGTTCCTTGACATAACTGGCCAGGCTCAGAATGCCGTAGGGGACGGTAATCGGACTTTTGAAATCCTGCTCAAGGGTTTGATCAATATAGGTCGGGATGACAAACAGGGCCTTCGTGTGTGTTTTCATAATTTCACCGTTCGTTCTCATGGATGGAAAGATCCCTGGCAAATACTTCATTTTGCGGTTCGTTTGTCCCATCGCATTCAACGCTCTGCATAGGGGATCGATACAGATTCTGGAATTTCCGCGTATCCCCCCAGAAGGCCATGGGCTCGTAATCGGGATAGGGGTAATGGCCGAAGTTGAAGCGGATGGAGCCGCCGACCGCGGTGACATGCCCTTCGACCAGGCGTCGCACCGAAACCGGCTGGCCGCTGCAGATATTGATGACCCCGTCAAAGCCCGGATGCGCGAGCAGTGCTACCAGACGGGTAGCCACCTCCTCAACCGGCAGGTAGTCGCGCAACTGCTCCCCACCGGAGAGGTTGAAGACCGGCTGGCCCTCCGCCAGCGCCTTATCCAGCTGGGGCAGGAGACTCTTCGGGTTCTGCCCCGGACCATGCATGTAGAAGAGTCGGGCCCACTGCAGCCGGAAGGGGTGGGTTTTCTGCAGAAGCTCCAGGTATCCGCGCAGGGAATTCTTGGCCATGCCGTAGGCGGTGACCGGCTGCGGCGGGGTGCTCTCGGCAAGGCAGCCGGAGACGAGCCCGTATTCGAAACAGGTGCCGGAAACCAGAAGCTGCCGGGTACCCAAACGGACAAGGTCACCCAGGAAACGGCACTCGTCCGGCAGCGTCCGATCCAGATGGCTCAGGGCCCCGTAGTTGGGCAGCCCCGGCCAGGCCAGATGCACGACGGCGTCAAACTGCGAGGGCTCGAGACGCTCGGCGCACCCCGGCGCATGGATATCGGCGGCCAGAAAGGTCGCCTGGCCATACCAGGGGGCCTGGGACGCCCGCTGCGGGTTGCGGGCCACGGCCGTCACCCGATGCCCCTTTGCCAGCAGGGCCGTCACCACGTGACAACCGATAAAGCCCGTGGCTCCCGTCACCAGAACGTTCATGCCTCCCCTCCTCCAGTATGAAACGCAAAAGGGGTTTCGAAACAGTTGAATTCAGGAAAGTCCCTGTCCCTCGCGGAGATGATGGGATCGCTGTCCGGCCAGGCGATGTTGGCGGAGCTCCACAGAATGCCGGCATCCTGCTGCGGGGCATAGACCGAGGTGACCTTGTAGACCAGGGTCGCCGAGGCGCTCTGCACGTAAAAACCGTGCGCCAGCCCGCGAGGGAGATAGAGCATGTTGCCGGCTGCGGCGCTGAGCTCCAGCAGCACATGCTCACCGTAGGTCGGCGATCCTTTTCGCAGATCCAGAGCCGCATCGAGCACCGAACCCTCGGTGCAGTACACCAGCTTGTCGTGGTCATGGGGGGGAAGCTGAAAATGCAGCCCACGCAATACGCCCCGCCGTGATACCGAGTAGTATTCCTCAGCCCAATCCGTGTTCAATCCCCGATCGGCAAAAACCTCGCGATGGAAGATTTTGACGAACCTCCCCCGTTCATCTTCCAGGATGCGTGGGGTGATTTCAAAACAGCCTGGAAGGACGGTTTCCTGGAAGATCATCGACAACCCCGCTCCACGCCGGCGTGAACTTCGGCGATCATGGTATCTATCATGGGCTCTGTCAGTCCTGGATAGACCCCCAGCCAGAAGGTATCCTTGAGGATGCGATCCGTGACGACCAGCTCTCCTGCCACCCGGTAGCCGGTTCCGCTGCGGCGCATCTCGTCGAAGCAGGGGTGCTTGAGCAGGTTGCCGGCGAACAGGGGGCGAGTCTGGATGCCTTTCGATTCCAGGTGCGCGACCAGGCCGTCCCGGCTGACACGGGAGCCGTTTCGTACCGTGAGGAGGAAGCCGAACCAGGAGGGGTCGCTGTTTGCCGTGGCCTCCGGGAGAATGAAGACCTCTTCCAACCCTTTGAGCCCATCCCGCAGGCGCTGCCAGTTGTTTTTGCGCGCGGTGATGAAGGCGGGCAGTTTGTCGAGCTGGGCACAGCCGATGGCGGCCTGCATCTCGGTGACCTTGAGGTTGTAGCCAAAATGGGCATAGACGTATTTGTGGTCGTAGCCGATGGGAAGCTCGCCGAACTGGCGGTTGAAGCGGTTTTCGCAGGTGTTGTCATGCCCCGATGGGCACCAGCAGTCCCGCCCCCAGTCCCGGAACGATTCGACGAGCCTCTGGAGCTGGAGATCGCGGGTATAGACGGCGCCCCCCTCTCCCATGGTCATGTGATGAGGGGGGTAGAAACTTGAGGTCCCCAGGTGACCGATCGTGCCGGTATAGCGCCATTCACCGTTCAGACAATACCGGGAGCCGAGGGCGTCGCAGTTGTCTTCGATCAGCCAGAGTTCGTGTTGGTCACAGAAGGCGCGAACGGCAGCCAAGTCGAAGGGATTGCCCAGGGTATGCGCCACCATAACGGCACGGCTGCGGGGGGAGAGCGCTTCCTCGAGCTGACTCGTATCGATGTTGTAGGTCGGCAGGCTTACATCCACAAAGACCGGGACGGCGCCGAACTGGATGATCGGCGTCACGGTCGTGGGAAACCCGGCGGCCACGGTGATGACCTCGTCGCCCGGCCGGATACGGCGCTCCGCAAGTTTAGGGGAGGTCAGAGCCATGAACGCCAGCAGGTTCGCCGAAGAACCCGAGTTGGTCAGGGAACAGTATCCAGCATCCAGAAAACGGGAAAAATCCCGTTCGAAGCGTTCCGCGTAGCGTCCGGTCGTCAGCCAGAAATCAAGGGAGGCATCGACCAGAGCCGCCACCTCCTGCTCATCGTACACCCGGCCCCCGTAGGGAATCCGGTCACCGGGTGCATAAGGGGTATTCTCGCTGCGGCCATGACGATAGTAAGCGATCGCCGCTTCGATGGCCTGTCGCCTCAACGCCTGTTCCATGGTCTCACTCAATCGCTTCCTCCCATGCATACTCGGTCGGTTTCAGACAGGGGCTTCCCCAGACCGGCATACTGGCGGATCTGATCCAGGGAAAAGCTCCTCATGTCCTCGTCTCCCCCCTGCTGGACCCGATACCAGGATAGCGTCCACTCGAGGGCCGTATTGACATCAAGCAGCGGTTGCCACCCCAGATGCGTCATGGCCTTGGTGCAATCGAGCTTCAGGATACGTGCTTCATGGGGATGCGTTTCGTGATCAGTCTGCCAGGAGGCGCCCTCCCCCCAGATATCGCGCCCCAACTGCACCATATCCCCGACCGTCCAAACATCGGTATCCGGAGGACCAAAATTCCAGCCGTCAGCGCAGGCATCCCCCCTCGCCCACAAGTTTTCCGCCAGTAGAAGATAGCCATTCAGCGCTTCAAGGACATGCTGCCAGGGGCGAATAGCCTGGGGATAGCGAATGCGGATGGGCTGCCTTCCGGACCAGGCCCGCACTATGTCGGGGATCAGTCGGTCTTCCGACCAGTCACCGCCACCGATGACGTTTCCGGCGCGCGCCGTCGCCAGAAAAACCCCCTGTTCGGTCAAAAACGAATGGCGATAGGAGGCGGCTACCAGCTCGGCGCACCCCTTGCTGCTTGAATAGGGATCTCTTCCCCCCATGGGGTCGTTTTCGCGATACCCTCGCATCAACTCGCGGTTGTCATAGCACTTGTCGCTGGTGATCACGAGGGCCACTTTCACCGAAGGCGTCCTGCGGACGGCCTCCAGAAAGTGGACTGTCCCCATAACATTCACTTCGTAGGTTTCGACCGGATTGGCGTAGGAGGCCCGAACCAGGGGTTGGGCGGCGAGGTGCAGTACGATTTCGGGTGCGGCATCCGCCATCGCCCGAGCAAGCGCCTGGCCGTCCCTGACATCCGCCAAGGTGGACACCATCCCTTCGGCAACGCGGGCGCTGGTAAAGATACCAGGCCGATGGGCCGGAGGAAGCGCATAGCCGCTCACCCGCGCTCCCGCCTGCTGAAGCATCAACGCGAGCCACCCTCCCTTGAAGCCGGTATGCCCCGTCAGAAATACCGAGCGGCCTTGCCAGAAATCCCTGTTCATTCCCATATCTTCCATTTCGCTTTCCCGCGGCGCCACATCTGTTCCAGCTCTTCCTTGTCGCGAAGGGCATCCATGCATTTCCAGAAACCATGATGCTTGTAGGCCATCAGTTCACCGTCATGGGCCAGGTTTTCCAGCGGATCCTGTTCCAGCATCTTGCCATCGGCATCTTCCGGCAGGTAGGCAAAGGCTTCGGGTTTAAACACGAAGAAGCCACCATTGATCCAGCCCCCGTCGCCCAGCGGCTTCTCCTTGAAGCTGGAAACGTGCCCTTCGTCGCTCATGCCGAGCAGCCCGAAACGTCCTGCGGGCTGCACTGCGGTCACCGTGGCAATTTTCCCATGTTCGTGATGAAACTTAAGCAGTGCCTGCAGATCCACGTCGGCAACGCCGTCACCATAGGTGAGGAAGAATTCCTCCTTGCCAAGGTAGGGCATGACACGCTGGAGACGACCAGCCGTCAAAGTGTCGAGACCGGTTTCCACCAAAGTCACCCGGAAATTTTCCGTATTATTGCGGTGGATTTCGAAACTGTTGGTAGCCAGGTTGAAGGTAACGTCCGAATTATAAAGATAGTAGTTCATGAAATATTGCTTGATCATGAACCCCTTGTATCCCAGACAGACGATAAATTCATTGAATCCCTGGGTCTCGAATACTTTCATGATGTGCCAGAGTATGGGCTTGTCCCCAATTTCGATCATCGGCTTGGGCTTCAAGTATGACTCTTCGGAAATCCGTGTCCCCAGGCCTCCGGCCAAGATAACAACCTTCATGGGTATCCTCGCTTATTTCAGAAATAGAACTTTCTACAGTCGGCAGATCAAACCAGTTCGCTATCGCGGCGCACTAGGAATAGGGCGACCTCGATAAAATCATCTTCAGACTTATTGCAATTTCCTGGCCACACACCAACCATCAGAAAATACACCTGTTTTTACATAATCGTCCTTAGCTGCGCTTCATTCTTCAAAATCTTGACACTTTGAATACAAACGCAAAAAACCTGTCAACCCCAAAGGGACATGACAGGTTTTTGACAGGGAGTTCTTGTTTTTTAGCAAGTGAATGACCTGACTTTACTCGGCCTCTCTGTTCAACTGCCTGTACAGCACCTCGGCAATACCCATCCCTTGCCCTTTGGCCGCCTGCGTGGCGATCTCCTGATCGAGCAGGCTCTGGTAGATCTCGTCGGCGTTGCCCTTTTCAATAATCCCCCCCTGGGGAACGGACTGGCGCATGGCCTTGAACATAGAGGCGAGGAAGATGGCCTCGAATTCCTGGCAGGTTTTTTTGAGCGCCTCGGGATCGTCGCGCTTGACGTTTTTGGCCGGTGCTTGGGCATTGGCCTGGGACAGGAGGATTTGCGGGTCGACGTTTATTTTCATGAGTCAAAACCTTTTAGACTATCCACCACCAAGATATGAAGACACCAAGTACCCCATTGACAATTAAAGTTTTCTTGGTGCCTTGGTGTCTTCGTGGCGAGTGCATTTCCAGACTTAAAAGAGGATCACCCTTTTACAGAATCTCCAGATCGGCGTGCATGGCCCCGGCGGCTTTAATGGCCTGGAAAATGGCGATGAGGTCGCGGGGGGTGGCGCCGATGGCGTTGAGGGCGCGGGCGATTTCGCCGATGCTGACCCCCGGTTCGACCACAAGGAGGTCGCCGCCTTCTTCGGTGACTTCAATCCCGGTTTGCGGTACCGCTACGGTCTCCCCTTCACTGAAGGGGCCGGGTTGAGAGACTTCGGCCGATTCGGTGATGACCAGGCTCAGGTTGGCGTGGGAGACGGCCACCGTTGAGAGGCGGACTTCCTCACCCATGACGATGGTGCCGGTCTTTTCGTTGACGACGATTTTGGCCAGGGCGTCTGGGGTCACGTTGAGGCGCTCGAGGGCGGCGACAAAATCGACGGTGCGGCCGAGGTAGGCGCGGGGGATGGCGACTTCGAGACTGCCGCTGTCGAGCGTATAGGCGGTGCCGCGCCCGAAACGGGAGTCGATGACGGCCGCCATGCGCGAGGCCGTGGTGAAATCGGCGCTTTTCAGGCGATAGACCAGGCGGTTCTGGTTGGGCAGGGCGAAGGGCACCTCGCGTTCTACCAGGGCGCCGCCAGGAATGCGACCGACCGTGGGATGGTTTTTCTGCACCTTGGCCGCATTACCGCCGAAGGCGAGAGCGCCGACGACCAGCGGCCCCTGGGCGACGGCGTAGACCTGACCGTCCGGGCCCTTGAGAGGCGCCATCAGCAGCGTGCCGCCGGCGAGGCTGTCAGCGTCACCGAGGGAAGAGACGAGGACGTCGATGGTGGTGCCGGTTTTGGCAAAAGGCGGCAGCTGGGCGGTGACGATCACGGCGGCCACGTTGTCGACCTTGACCTTGCTGCGGTCGACGGTGAGCCCCATGTTTTCCATCATGTTGACGAGGGACTGGATGGTGAACTCGGTGCTGGCGCTGTCGCCGGTACCGTTGAGGCCGACCACCAGGCCGTAGCCGACCAGCTGGTTGTCGCGCACCCCTTCCAGGCCGGCAATATCTTTGATGCGGGCGGCCTTCGCCGCGGTCGGCAGCACAAGCGCCCCCAGCAGGAGAACAGTCAAAAGGCCGGTCAGAATTCGTTTCATGAGCTTACCTCAGCTTCAACCTTTAAAAGGGCCAGACATTGTCGAGTACCCGTACAAGCCATCCCTGCTTCTGCTTGTCGCTGATCACACCCTTGCCGGTATAAGTGATCTGCGAATCGAGGATGTACTTGGAATCGACGATGTTGTCGCGGGTGACGTCGGCCGGTCGCACCAGGCCGGTGAGACGGATGATCTGGTCTTCGTTGTTGACTCGCACGTTCTTGCCGCCTTCGATACGCATGTTGCCGTTGCCGAAAACCTCGGTCACCCGCACGGTGAGCGTAGCGACCAGGTCTTCCTTGCGGCTGGTGGTGCCACTGCCCTGAAAGCTGTTTTCGTACTCGGTGCCGATAAGGCTGGCGGGATTGATGGCGCTGTTGATCATGCCGATGTTCTTTTCGATGCCGAAGAGATTGTCGATCCCGGCCGAGGCGCTGCTGGAACGCCCGGTGCTGGTCTTGGCTTCCTTGCTGGCGCTGGCCCGTTCGAAAATGGCGACGGTGAGAATATCCCCGACCCGCCGGGCCTTATGGTCGGCGAAAAGGTCGTTGTTGCCGGCATTCCACAGGGAGCCGGGAGCCGAGGGCTCTACCGGGGGCTCCACCATGGCCGCGGTAGGAGTCAGGGGCGGCGGGGGATCCATGGCCGGCTGATGCGAAGCGCACCCGGCGGCGAACAGACCAAAGGCACAAAAAAGGGTGATGGCTTTTTTCATATCAGAACTCCACTTCGACCACGCCGGGGGCAATGACCCGGCAGTGAACATCTTTCTGCGAGCTGGTGTTGCGAACCTTGATGACATCCCCCTTTTTGCCGTCTTCGCGGGCCAGCCCTCGCGCACTGATGGTCAGGGAGCCCTTGGCGGCCACGATGGTCACGAGTTCGCCGCGCTGAACCATGGGGGGAAATTCAATGCTGTAACATTCGATGGGCTCGCCGGCGCGAATGGTACGCCGCACCTTTTTGCCGATCAGCTCATCCAGGTCCTGGCAGGGTTCGCGCAGTCGAGCCATTTCGGCTTCGACCAGCTGCAGGTCGCCTTGACCGATAATCTGCCCCCGGCGAAGCTCGGTCGTCGCCACGACCAGTTGGGCCATGGCCTGCATCTGGACACGCACGGAGAGGTTTTTGACTACGCGGCTGTCGATGCGAAAGATCAGGGTAAACCGGTTGCTGTTGACGATGGCGGGGTCGGAGGGGATGACGTCAACCTGAAGTTTGCCTTGCGGCAACACGAAGGGGGCGATGCGGCCGACGATTTCCAGCGAGGTAGTGGTCGCCGCCAGGTTGTCCTGCTGGGCTTTGAGGTAGTCCTGCAGAATCCGGTTGATTTGGGCCTGGTCCACGGTGATGCCGGCACGGATGACCCGAACTTCCTCGGCGCCGCCCCAGGCAGCCTCCGCCAGATCGGGGTTCGTGCGCTGGACATAGGCCCGGATATCGGCGGCCTGGTGCAGCTCCTCTTCGCCGGGGGCTGGGGCGCGAAACAGAGTCAAGTCCCCCAGCAGGCGATTCTCGGGCGTCTCGGGAAGAATCTGCGCCACCTCGCCCAGCAGCAGAATTTCCCCTTGAGCCTGGGCCTGGGGACGAAAGCGAATCTCCAGGGCCAGCGCAGCCGTTGCCTGCCCGCAGAGCAGGAGCAGCGTCAGCATGAGCCAAAGACGCGTCATGATCATCCCGCCTAACGGATCAATCCGTTGGTCATCTGCAGCATCTCGTCGGCGGTGCGTATAGCCTTGGAGTTCACCTCGTAGGCGCGCTGACCGGCAATCATGTTGACCATCTCTTCCATGACACTGACGTTGGAACCTTCCAGAAAACCCTGGCTGATCAGCCCGAGGCCTTCGGTGCCAGCCACGCCAGCGACCGGCACCCCGGAGCTGAGGGTTTCGGCGTAGAGGTTGCGACCCAGACTGGAGAGGCCGGCGGGATTGCTGAAGCGCACCAGTTCGATGACGCCGACCTGGGCCGGAGCGTTTTCGCCATCGAGGAAGACTTCCACATCGCCCCCCTCACCCACGGCGATGCGGGTGGCATTTTCGGGGACGACGATTTCAGGAAAGAGCGGATAACCTTCGGAGGTCACGATACGGCCGACGCTGTCTTTTTTGAAAGAACCGTCGCGGGTGTAGGCGGTTTCGCCATCGGGGAGAATCACCTGAAAGAAGCCGGTCCCCTCGATAGCCAGATCGAGCTCATTGCCCGTGCTCTGCATATCGCCGACGGTGAAGATCTTCTGGACGGCGGCCACTTTGGAGCCGAGTCCGATCTGGATGCCGGTGGGAATCTCGCCGCCGTCAGCGGTGGTCGTTCCCGCCATGCGGGTCGTCTGGTAGAGGACGTCCTGGAAGTCGGCCCGGCTCTTCTTGAAGCCCACGCTGTTGACGTTCGCCAGATTGTGCGCGATCACGTCCATGTTCACCTGCTGGGCTTCCATGCCGCTCGATGCTGTCCACAATGCCCTGATCATAATTTTATCTCCTCGCTGTTAGGCGTCTTAACCCAGCAGGCCGATTTCATTGGCCTTGCTGGAAAGGTCGTCAAAGGTTCTCATCATGCGCTGGCAGGCCTCAAAGGCGCGGTTGGCTTCAACCATGCGCACCATCTCCGCCATCATGTTGACATTGGATTCTTCAATCTTGCCTTGATGAACCACAGGCGCGGCCACCGGTTGCGGCTCAAGGGCGTTGCCGTTAGGAGCGAAGAGACCGTCACCCCGGCGCTCCAGAGCCGTTGGGTCAGCAAACGTCACAATGGCCACCTGCCGAAAGTCGCCCTCCCCCACATTGACGCGTCCGTGCTCGTCGATTTCCACGTCGGGGCTGGGCAGCACGATGGGCTGGCCCGCGTCGTCCAGCACGTTCATACCGGCGCCGTTGACCAGCTGGCCCAGGCTGTTGAGATTAAAATTGCCCTGGCGCGTATAGAAGTCTTCACCATCGACCCCGCGCACCCGGAAGAAACCCTCGCCCTCGATGGCCAGGTGGGTGCCGATGCCGGTGGGGGTAAGCGCTCCCTGACCAAAATTCGTGAAGCCTTGGCGAACTTCCGTCAGGTTGATGCCGCGGGTTTCGACACCGGTTATCGTTCGCTCCAGAATGCCTTCAAAGGCGCTCTCGCCGCCCTTGAAGCCGGCAGTACGGCTGTTACTCATATTGTCGCTGATGGTATCCATCCGATTCATCCGGGCCATCGCGCCCGACATGGCGCTGTATATTCCTGAACTCATGGCAACCTGTCCTCTCTCTTGACTGTCCCCTTACTCTTCGACAGGAAGAGGCCGAATCTTTAGGCGTTACTGTTTCGTCTCCCTACCTGGGCCAGCCGTACCAGCTGCTCGGCCTCACGGGGCGAAATGTCGAGCACGTCGGCGATATCTTCGGCCTTCATGCCGTGCCCGGCCATGGAGGCGAGATAGCGGTATTTTTCCGGCAGGCTGCTGCCGGCGGCGGACAGGTCAAGGCGGGCTTTGAGCTGGGCGCGCAGTTGCTCTTTGTCGGGCCGGGCGTCGATCGGGGTGCCATTCGCGGTCGTTTGACTCTCCAGCTGCTCCAGGCGGGCGAGAGCCTCGTCCAGCTGTTGCCGCAGGGCGCCGTTCTGCCCATCCAGGCGCCGCAGCCGCACCAGGAGCAGAAGCAGAACCACACAGGTGAGCAGCCAGAGGGCGGAAGCGGCAATGAGGGCGATTTCCTGCAGAGACATGGACATGACCTATGGCTGACGTTTCTGCATCTTGACTTTGAGCTTGAGCAGGGCCTGGCTGTGCAGCTGGGAAACCCGCCCTTCGGAGAGCTCGAGCACCTCGGCAATCTCCTTCTGACTCAGTTCTTCATAATAATAAAGGGAGATGACCAGCCGCTCTTTTTCCGTGAGTTTTTCCAGGTGCGCGGCCAGTTCATGGGTCAGCTGGTGCTCGGCCAGCCGCTCTTCGGGGTTCTTGCTGTCGGTGTCTTCGAGACTGTCGAGGAAGCTGCGGCCTTCGTCCGAATCATCCAGCGTTTCGTGCAGACTGACACAGCCGAGATGACCGATTTGACCGAGGGTGTCCCGGTATTCGGCCAGGGCGATCCCCATGGCCTGCGCGACTTCTTCCTCCTCGGGACTGCGGCCGAGCTGATGCTCCAGCGCGTTCATCGCTTCGGCCACCCGCGACTGCTTATCGCGCAAGGAGCGGGAGAACCAGTCCATCTTGCGGACTTCATCAAAGATGGCGCCGCGAATGCGGTGTTCGGCAAAGGTTTTGAAGAGGATGCCCCGCGAAGGGTCAAAACGATTGGCCGCGTCGAGCAGTCCCATCATGGCGGCGCTGGTGACGTCGTCGCGGGTCAGAAAGGATGGCACCTGGCACATCATGCGATCGACCACCAGGCTGACCGTCGGCAGATGCGACTGGATCAGCCGGGAGCGCTCGTCGCCCTCTGCCTGGCCATATCCAAACGCTTTGTTCATGCCTAGCCTCCGCTGCCGAAAGACATGAGTTTTTTCCAGAAAAACTGCAGGGACCCCTTGGCCTGAGCTTCGCGCGAACCGGAGGTGAGCTGGCCGGCCAGGGATTCAAAGGCGGCGCTTACCTTGGTGGTGGGAAAGAGCTCGACCATGACCCGCTGCCGACGCACGGCCTCGTGCATGCGGCGATCGAAGGGAATGCCGCCGAGAAAATCGATGGAAATGTCGAGATAGCGCCCCGAGACCATGGTGAGCTTGCGGTAGACGTCGAGGGCCTCGTCATTGTTGCGCACCGAGTTGACAATGAGGTTGAAGCGTTTTTCGTGATACTGGATGGAGAGCAGCTTCATCAGCGCGTAGGCGTCGGTGATTGCCGTCGGCTCCGGCGTCGTCACCACCAGAATGTCCTGGGCGGCCACGTTGAAATAGGTGACGTTCTCGGAAATGCCGGCTTCGGTATCGATGAGGACGATATCGAATTCGCCGTGCAGGTTGTCCAGATCATCCATGAAGCGCATCTTCTGCGAGGAATCGAGACGGGTGAATTTCTGAACCCCCGAGCCGGCGGGCAGAATGTGAATGCCGGCCGGTCCCTCGACCATGATATCCTGCAGGCTCTGTTCGCCGGCAAAGAAATGGTTCAGGTTGTAGCGCGGCGCCAGGCCGAAGACGACGTCGACGTTGGCCAGGCCGAGGTCGGCATCGATAATCAGCACCTTTTTCCCCAGACGGGCCAGCGCCACAGCCATGTTGGAAACGACGGCGGTCTTGCCGACCCCCCCTTTGCCGCTGGTGACGGAAATGACGCGGGTCGTCTTCGTTCCGGCCACCGCCACCTTGTCCTGTCCGGCCAGTCGGCCGGAGAGGGAGCGCAGGGTTCCAGCCTGGTCCACATATTTCTGTACAGTTTCCATCATTGGCAAATCCTTACTCTTTTCCCAGAATGAGACCGGCTACCCGGCGCGCCTCGGCCAGCAGAAGATCTTCAGGAACCCGCTGACCGTTGCCCAGATAGGAAATGGGAAAGTTGTGACGTACCGGCACATTGATCAGGGCGCCCAGACTTTCGCACTCATCCAGCTTGGTGAACATCAGACTTTTAAGGCCAAGACCCTGAAAACGACGGATGACCTCGCCCAGATCCCGTTCGCGGGTGGTGGCGGAAAGGACCAGATGATTCTCGATGGCATAATCGGGGTGCAGAAATTCCCCGAGTTCGCGCAGGCTGACATCGTCTTTGGGGCTGCGGCCGGCAGTGTCGATGAGAATGAGGTCTTTGTCCCGGTGGCGGGCGAAAACCTGCTCCATCTGTTCGGGCCGGACAACCACCTCGACGGGAACATTCATGATTTCGCCGTAGACCTTGAGCTGCTCCACGGCGGCGATACGGTAGGTGTCGATGGTCACCAGGGCGACGCTCTGCCCGCCCTGCAGGAGATAATCGGCCGCCAGTTTGGCAATGGTCGTCGTTTTGCCGACCCCGGTGGGACCAACCAGGGCCAGTCGACGGGCCTCGCCAGGGCGGAAGACCGGGCCACTGACCTGCACTAGATCAGTGAGGGCGTCGTGAAAGAAGCTGTCCAGCACGCCGGGGCTGTACACCTGCTGCGGCGTCAGCTTCTCGCCGGCATAACGGGCGATGGTCTCGGCCACCTCATCTTCGAGGCCGCGGGCACTGAGCTCAGCCATGACCGGCGCCAGCCAGGCATCCTGCCCTTTGCGCGCCGGGAGGGCGGGTTCGGCCCAACGCGGCGCCGGCGGAGCAGGCTCGGGCTTGCGCTCGGCCATCTCCCGGACAAAGCCCTGGACCAGTGAGCGCAGTTCGTCGATTTCGCCGCGCAAGGTGTCGACTGGAACGCTGGCAGGCTGGGGGCGGCGCGCGGGCGGCTCCTCCATCACCGGCGAAGTCCGGCGACCGGCCCAGATATCTTCATAACGGATATCGTCGGCGACGCTGGCGTAGGTCCGCGCCGGCCTGGCCGCAGCCACGGGCTTATTCAGGGCCGGCTTGGCGGTCTCCGGTTCGACGGCGGCCGTTACCTCCAGCAGCGGCTTACCGAAAAAGCCGCCGCCTTTGCGCACGGTGCGGGTGGAAAGGATGAGGGCATCGGGCCCCAGAGTTTCCTTGACCATCCTCAGGGCGGTCGCCATGTTTTCCGATTGAAAGACTTTAACTTGCATTCAATTTCACCGTTCCGATGGATCTGACTTTGAGATTGGGGGCCACCTCGTTGTGAGAGATGACCGCCAGCGACGGCAGATAACGTTCGGTCAACCTTTTGACATGCGGTCGGATTGTTGGCGGGCACAGCAGCACCGGCTCACTCGCCCCGCTGAACCGCCCCAGGTTCTCGCTCAAGCCTTCGAGGATGGACTGGGCCGTGCGCGGATCGATATTGAGAAACGCGCCCTGGTCCGTCTGCTGCACCGCCCGCTGCAGCGTCTCCTCGACGCTGCGATCGAGGGTGAGCAGCGGCAGCACATTGTCGTCCTGGGCATAACGGGCGCTGATCTGCCGTCCCAGGGCCTGCCGTACCTGCTCCGTCAGCATATCGACATCCTGAGTGGAAGGCGCCCAGTCGGCCACCGTCTCCAGGATGGTGCGCAGATCTCTTATGGAAACCTGTTCGCGCAATAAATTCTGCAAGATACGCATGACGCCCCCCAGGCTGATCAGGTTGGGAACCAGTTCCTCAACCAGCTTCGGATAGCTCTTGCCGAGGTTATCTAGCAAGTTCTGTACCTCTTGACGGCCAAGCAGCTCATGGGCATGTCTTTTTATGATCTCGCTGATATGGGTGGCAATGACGGTGGTACAGTCGACCACCGTATAACCGGCCATCTGCGCCCTCTCCTTCTTGTCTTCGGAAATCCAGGTGGCCGGCAGGTTGAAGGCGGGTTCCACCGTCTGCACTCCTTTGAGATTCTCCGTGGCCAGCCCCGGATTCATGGCGAGATAGTGGCCGGGCAGCATCTCGCCGCCGGCGATGGAAACCCCCTTGAGGAGGATACGGTATTCGTTGGGCTTGAGCTGCAGATTGTCCTTGATATGCACCGGCGGCACGATGAAGCCCATGCTCACCGCGAACTGCTTGCGCGTGGAGCGGATGCGGGCCAGCAGTTCGCCATCCTGGGCCGCGTCGACGAAAGGAATCAGACCGTACCCCACCTCCAACTCGAGCAGGTCCACCGCCAGCATCTCCTCGTAGTCCTCCTTCTCCTCCGGACGCGCTTCCGGCTCCACCGGCAGGCGGGCGGCCCGTTCGGCCTCCTTGACTTTTTTGTCAATGCCGTAGGCCAGAAAGGCCAGGGCAATGGAGAGGAGCATGAAGGGCAGAAAAGGCAGGCCCGGGATGAGAGCGAAACCGAGCAGCACGCCGGAAACCACCCAGATGGCCCGCGGGTGCAGGGAAAACTGCTTCTTGATATCCGACCCGAAGTCGCCGTCGCCAGCGGTGCGGGTCACCAGGATGCCGGCGGCGGTGGAGATGATCAGGGCCGGCACCTGCCCCACCAGGCCGTCACCGACGGTGAGGATGGTGTAGTTCTGGGCCGCCTCCAGCATCGGCATGCCCTTCTGCATGACGCCGATAATAAAACCGGCGCCGATGTTGATCAGGGTGATGAGGATGCCGGCGATGGCGTCGCCGCGCACGAACTTGCTGGCACCGTCCATGGCCCCGTAGAACTCGGCCTCCATGGCGATATCCTTGCGGCGGGTGCGGGCCTCCTGTTCGTCGACCAGGCCGGCATTAAGGTCGGCGTCGATGGCCATCTGCTTGCCGGGCATGGCGTCGAGGGTGAAGCGGGCGGCGACCTCGGCCACGCGCCCGGCCCCCTTGGTGATAACCATGAAGTTGATGACCACCAGGATGGAGAAGACCACGATACCGACCACGTAGTTGCCGCCGACCACGAACTGGCCGAAGGAGGCGATCACCGAACCGGCCGCCGTCGGCCCCTGGTCGCCGTTGAGCAGAATCAGCCGGGTGGAAGCGACATTGAGGGAGAGACGAAAGAGGGTTGTGGCCAGCAGCACTGAAGGAAAGATGCCGAAATCCAAAGCCCGGGACGTATAAAGACTGATGATCATGATCAGCAGGGCCAGGGTGATATTGAGGGAAAGAAAAATATCAAGCAGGATGGGCGGCAGCGGGATAATCATCACCAGCAGAATGGCCACCAGTCCCACGGCGACCATGATGTCACTGCGCAGCAGCATCTCTTTGTAGTTCAGCGAGCGAAGCGTGCTTACGTTTATCATCCCTTATTCCTCTTTACGTTATAGACATAGGCCAGGATTTCGGCCACGGCCTTGAACATCTCTTCGGGGATCTCCCGACCAATCTCCACCTTGTACAGCGCCCGGGCGACCGGCACGTTCTCCACCATGGGGACGTTGTGCTCGCGGGCGAGGTCACGGATGCGCATGGCCAGATGATCGGCGCCCTTGGCCACCACTTGTGGCGCCTCCATTTCCCCGCGCCGGTAAGCCAGGGCAATGGAGAGGTGGGTCGGGTTGGTGATGATGACATCGGCCTTGGGCACTTCGGCCATCATGCGTTTGCGGGCGACCTGCTGCTGAATGGAGCGAATGCGCGACTTGATGTAGGGGTCGCCTTCCGTTTCCTTGTACTCCTCTTTCTGTTCCTGCTTGGACATCTTCATTTTCTGTTCCATTTCCCAGCGCACGAACAAAAAATCGAGCACGGCCAACAAAATAAGGACGCCGCTGCTCTTGAGCAGCACGACCGCCCCGACCCGGCCTACGTAGCGCACGGTCTCACTGACGTCCATGTCGATCAGGTAGAGTGCCTGCTCGAACTCGGCGCTGACGGCGCGAAAGGCGATAACGCCGACCAAGAGGACTTTGGCCAAAGATTTGACCAGCTCGACCAGAGAGCGTTTGGAAACGAACTTTTTGGCCCCTTCGACCGGGTCGAGCTTTTTGAGGTCCGGCACCAGGGGTTTGCCGGTGAAGAGCCAGCCGATCTGCAGAAAACTGGCCAGAAACCCCGCCACCAGGACCAGAATCAGGGGAGGCGCCAGCATCAGGGCCATTTTGCCGAAAGTGGCTGTCATTAAATTGACTATGGACAGGGGCGTCATTTCGAATTCGCCGGCGGTGCGCCAGAACGTCGCCACCAGCCTGGAGAGCTGCGCCCAGAAAAAGGGCGCGTAAAAGAACCAGAGCAGCAGCGACGTGGTCAGCAAAGCCGCCGTCTGCACTTCCCGGCTCTGAGCCACCTGCCCTTTTTCGCGAAATTCCCGGCGCCGTTTTTCTGACGCCTGTTCGGTTTTTTCCTGTCCGCTGTCGTCAGCCATGGTCGTCCTTAAAGCAGCTCAAAGAGCTGCATGAAACGGTCGCTGAGCGCATTGAATTCGCGCCCGAGCATGGTAACCAGCACGTTGAGGGTCAATCCCATCACGATCAGAGACAGGCCGATATTGATCGGGAAGGACAGCATGAACACATTGAGTTGGGGAAAGACGCGGGAGAGTATGCCCAGCACGAAGCTGGACAGCAGCAGCACGGCCAGGATGGGCGCGCTGAACTTGACCGCCAGCACGAACATCCCCGAAACCAGGGTCATCAGATAAGGGACGGCCTCGCCGGAAAAATCGACCCCACCCGGCGGCAGCAGCTCATAAGAGGCGACGATGGCCCGCAAAAAGAGGTGGTGAATGTCAAGCGCCAGAAAGACCAGGATGGCGAAGACATTCTGCAACTGGGAGATAAGAGCGATCTGCCGCTGGTTCTGCGGGTCGAAGACGTTGGCGGCGGCGAATCCCATCTGAAAACCAATGATGGTGCCGCCAAACTCCGCGGCCGTGAAGATGAGGCGGGCGATAATGGCCACGAGGACGCCGAACAGGGTCTCCCCCGTCACCAGCACCGCCAGACTGACGGGATGGAAGGACTGGGCCGGGATATAGGGCGCCACCACCGGGTAGACCAGGAGCGAAACCGTCACCGCCAGGCCGACGCGCAACTGCATGGGGGTCTGACCGCCACTGAAGACGGGCAGGGCCCCGATCAGGGCGCCGACCCGGGCCAGGCAGACGAGGAAGCTCTGAAATTGTTCGACGGGAATAAGCGGCAGTTCCACAGCAGGCCTCAGGTTCCGACAGTGGCCAGACCTTCAAAGATGCCCAGGGTGAAGGCGAGCATGATTTTGATCATCCAGGGGGCGAAAATAAGCAGGGTCACCAACACCGCCACGATCTTGGGAATGAAGGTCATGGTCTGCTCGTTGATCTGGGTGGCGGCCTGGAAAATACTGATAATCAGGCCGATTATCAAAGCGGCCAGCAGCATGGGGGCAGCCATCAGCAGAACTGTCTCTACCGCCTGGCGTCCTATGTCAACAACAAATTCCGGAGTCATGGCATATCCCGAGGACCAGAGACATCAAGGTGGGAGACGTTAAGTCCTGCCGCCCGAGGCCCCTACTTTCCGTCAATAGAAACTCTGCACCAGCGAGCCAACCACCAGGGCCCAGCCATCGACCAGAACGAAGAGAAGCAGCTTGAATGGAAGTGAAATAATAATCGGCGGCAGCATCATCATCCCCATGGACATGAGCACCGAAGCCACGACCATGTCGATGACCAGAAAGGGGATGAAGATCATGAACCCCATCTGGAAAGCCCGCTTGAGCTCGGAAAGCATGAACGCGGGGACCAGACTGAGGGTCGGAATATCGGCGCGGCTTTCCGGCGCCGGCTGTTTGGCGATCTCCATGAGCAGGGCCAGGTCTTTTTCGTCCGTGTGGGCGAACATGAATTCGCGCACCGGAATCAGGGCCTGATCGAAAGCCTGCTCCTGGCTGATGGTCTCGGCCAGATAGGGCTGCAGGGCCGTATCGTTGACCTGGTTGTAGACGGGCGCCATGATGAAGAGGGTGAGAAAGAGCGCCAGGCCGATGATGATCTGGTTGGGCGGCATTCCCTGCGTCCCCATGGCCTGCCGCACAAAGGACAGGACAATGACGATGCGGGTAAAAGCCGTGGTCATGAGCAGGATGGCCGGCGCCATGGACAGAACGGTGAGCAGCAGCAGCACCTGCATGGCGGTGGAGACCTGCTGGGGACCTTCGGCTTCCGTTATCCCGAAGCTGATCGTCGGCAGCGGCGCGGCCTGAGCCAGAGCCGGCAGCAGAAGAAGTATTGCCAACAGCCAGAAAAACCGCGTCTTCATTGGCCGCTCTCGATCTCGGATCGCAGATTCTCGTCAAACGATTTCTGCGCCTCTTTCGGGCCCAGGGAGGTCAGCAATTCTACCCGGTCGTTGCCGACGCTCAGCAGAAATTCCCGGCCACGGACCTCCACCAGACAGACGGCCTTGCGCGGGGCCAGATGTCGCATCTCCACGATCTTGATGGCGCCCCCTTTGGCCGCCGGCAGAAAGCCGAAGCCCTTGCGGCTGGCCGCATAGAGCAGCAGCACCAGCCCCAGAACCACACCGAGCGCGGCCAGCATCTTCAGAGAAGAGGCCAGCAGGCTGCCCGAATCGGCGGCCAGAGCCAGAGAAGGCCAGAGGCAGAGGGCTGCAAAAAAAAGACGTATCATCACGGACTCAGCCCAGCTTCTCGATGCGCTCGGCGGGACTGACCACGTCGGTGAGCCGCAGGCCGAACTTGTCATTGACCATGACCGCCTCGCCGCGGGCGATGAGGCGGGAATTGACATAGACGTCCAGGGGCTCCCCCGCCAGCTTGTCCAGTTCGATGACGGAGCCTTCCCGCACCTGCAGCAGGTCTTTGATGAGCAGCTTGGACCGCCCCACTTCAACGGAAAGCTGCAAAGGGACGTCGAGCAGAAAGTCGAGATTGCGCAGCTCTTTCTGCGGTGCGACGCTCTCCCCTTGTGTCTCGGCAGCCGCGACCTTGGACTCTTTATTCTCTGTCTTTTCCATCGTGCACTCCCTCTGGGATAATCCGGCTGGTGACGCGAACCGCTTTCTTGCCGTTGCGCGCGCCGACCATGCCCTCGAATTTGGGTTTATTTTCCACCAGCAGGCGGATGGGGCTGTTCGGTTCACAGCCCAGATCGATAATATCGCCGACCTGGAAATTCAGAATATCCCGAACCGACAGGGATACCTCGGCGAACTGGCCGGTGACACTGGTTTTCAGGCGGGCCAGGTCGCTCTGCAGGGTTGATTTCCAGTCGTCTCCCCGCAGGGAGGTGATGGCGAGGATGCCGTCCTTGAGCTTCTCGCGGAAAGGCTCCAGCGAAAAGAAGGGGATCATCAGGGTGATTTTGCCGGGCGTCTTGTCGACGGTGACGTCGAATTCGGCGACCATGACATCCGTATCAGGCGCCACGATGTTGACCATGCGCGAACTCGCTTCGATGTTGACCAGGGTCGCCGTCAACTCTTCGAGGGGCCGGAAAGCTTTCTGCATGTCGCCGCAGGCATCGAGCATCAATCCGCGCAGCACATTCATCTCAATGGCGGTCAGCGCGCGGGACAGGGCGACGGGTTTGACATCGGAGGAGCCACCGAGCATGGCCTCCAGGAAGGAGAAGGACAGGGAACCATCAAATATGAACAGGCCGGCGCTCTTGAGAGGGTCAAGCTTGATGACCCCGATGGCGTTGTGGTCACCGAGCTGCTGGATAAAGGGATCGAATTCCAGGTAATCGAGCTTGCCCCGTTTGATGGTCACCGACCGTTGCAGGCGACTGGAGAGGGACAGGCTGTAGTTGCGGGTAAAGGCATCGAGGATAATGTCGAAATTGTTGATGCGGTAGCGACCCGCCCCCCCGGCGCCGATCAGGTCGACCCGGCTGACGGCCCGCTTCTGCTGCGGCGACTCCTCCGCGTCGAGCTCGGTATCGATATCCCCGTCGCGCACGGCCGAGAGGAGTTCGGCTATTTCGTCTTTGGTCAGGATGCGTTCCACGAAGGACCCCTTGCTGCTATGCCCGGCGGGCAGCCATTACTGAACGACGAAGTCGGTAAAGTAGATGTTCTTGACCTGCCCTTGCTGCAGCAGGGTGTTGACCTGGGTGATCAGCTCGGAGCGCAGCTGCATCTTGCCCTGCAGGTCGCGCAACTCGTCGAAGGTCTTGTTGCCGATGAGCAACAGGATCGCGTCGCGCACCTGGGCCTGTCGTTCCTGCAATTCCAGGGCGCCTGCTTCGCTGTCCGCCTCCAGGGTGATAGCGGCCTTGAGATAGCGGATCTCGTCCCGATCGAGGATATTGATAATGAATCCCGAAATATCGACCATGGGACCGACCTTCCCGGCCTGGGCTTTTTTGGCCGGCGCCGACGATTCGGCGACTTCGCCAGCAGGCGTCTGTTCCTGCCCATTGGCCCCCAGGAAATAGGCGCCGACCCCAACCCCGCCGAGCAGGATCACTCCGCCCACAATGGCCAGGATCAGGGTCAGTTTGCTTTTCTTCCCTTCGGGCTGTTCTGTCTGTTCCGCGTCTTTTTTGGCCATACGCTTACTCCCTTATCTGTTTCAAAAAGGCATCTGATCTTTAGCGTCAATAAGATAGGGCAGCTTTTCCTGATGCTTGCCCATGCTTTCCAACACAAATTCGACACGCCGATTCAGGGCGCGGTTTTCGTCCGAGTCATTGGGGGCGAGAGGCTTCTGCTCACCATAGCCCACGGCAGCCATGCGATCGAGGGGGAAGAGATCTTCCTGCTGCAGAAATTTAAGAACCGACACGGCCCGCTGCACCGAAATGTCCCAGTTGGTTCGCTGGCCGGAAGCAACGGGAACATCATCGGTATGCCCTTCCACACGCAGCTGCATGGGCAAGGGACGCACCATGTCCGCCACTTTGCGCAGCACCGGATAGGCCGCGGGTTTGACCTCTGTCTGGCCGACATCGAAGAGGATCGCCTCGTTGACCCGCAGGACAATCGCACCCCGGTCCTTGACCAGCGTGATGGTCTTGTCCAGACGCAAGCGGTTGAGCTGTTCCAGAATCCTCTTGTAGACCCGCTGGAACATATCGTCGTCAATGGGCGAAAAATCGATGATGGCGGGTGGGGCGATCTCCGTCTGCTGCTTCCCCCCCATAATACCGAAAGCCCCCTTCAGGGAGTTTGACGCCGCACTGAACTTGATGCGGTCCATACTGGCCATAGACAACAGCAGCACGAAGAAGGTCAGCAGCAGCGTCACCAGGTCACTGTAGGTGACCATCCAGGCGGGGGCTCCTTCTTGCTTTTTTTTGGGTTTCTTCGCCACGTTGCCTTCCTTAATGCCAAGCCATCGTTACTTTTTGTTGAAGTTGCTCTCTCGAAGCTGGGGGGCCACGAAAGCGTGCAGTTTCTGCTCCATGATACGGGGGTTTTCACCGACCAGGATCGATTTCATTCCTTCGGCGATGAGGGTTTTGAGCAGCACCTCCGACTGGGAACGGTTCTTGAGCTTGCCGGCCACGGGGATGCAGATGACGTTGGCGATAACGGCACCGTAAAAGGTCGTCAATAGGGCCACGGCCATGGCCGGCCCGATGGTGGATGGGTCGTCCATGGTCTGCAGCATCTGCACCAGGCCGATGAGGGTGCCAATCATTCCCATGGCCGGGGCGTAGGTGCCCATAGCCAAAAAAATGTCGGCCCCATCTTCGTGACGCTCCTGAATATATTCGATCTCCCGGTCGAGCATCTCCTTGAGGGTTTCGGGCTCCTGTCCGTCGACAGCCATCTGCAGCCCCTTGAGAAAGAAGGCGTCTTCGATGTCGTACATGGCCATCTGCAGGGACAAAATGCCTTCCTTGCGGGCTTTGGTAGCCAGCGTGATCAGGCGTGAAATGATCTCGTTGGGAGATTCGCTTTGGTGAAAAAAGGCTTTTTTGAGAACCGCAAAAGCCCGGAATACATTTTTGAAGGGATAATGCACCAGGGTGGCACCGATAGTTCCACCCAGCACAATAACGACCGACGGAATGTTGATGAACAGAAAGATGGAGCCGCCCATCATGATTGCTGAGATCATCAGGGCGAAGGCCGCCATTATTCCGAGAATGGTTGACAGATCCATCTCTTGACCCTCAGAGGATTGAAGTTAATTCCGTACAGAACCTGCAGACACCTGCAATAGCACAATACATGCCAGCAGCACCTTTAAAGGCCGGTCACCGGCTGAAGGCCCAAAACACCAGCAAAAAGGCCCTTAAAAAAAAGGAGCAGCCACCGGGTGGCTGCTCCTCTGGTCATAATTTTGACACGAAACCGGCCGCCTTTCGCCTATCGTTTGAGATTGATCAGTTCGGCCAGCATTTCATCCGTCGTGGTGATGATCTTGGAATTTGCCTGAAAGCCGCGCTGGGTGGTGATCATCTTGACGAATTCCAGTCCCATGTCGACATTGGACTGCTCCAGGGAGTTGGTGAAGATCTTGGTGCTGGCCGCCGCGTCGCTGGGCAGCCCCGAGGCGGTCGTCGCCGAGTAGAGGTTGCCCCCTTCCTTGAACAGGCCGCCTATGTTGGCGAACCGGGCCAGGCCGATGCGAGCGACGGAGATGCGTTCGCCATTGGTATAGCTCGCCACCACGTCGCCGGAGGACTCGATTGCCACCTTGACGAGGTCACCGGCCGCATAGCCGTCCTGTTCCTGGCCGACCGTGGAGGAATCGCGAGCGTACTGGGTGGCATTGAAGTTGATGTCTACGGGCAGTCCAGCCGCAGAGCCGCCGAGCCAGGCCGGCAAGGTCAAGGTTCCGGTAGCCGGTGCCGTCAAGGTGCCATCTGTGTTGAAGGTGAAGGTCCCTGACCCGACGGAGACCAGCGGTGTGGTGGCAGGTGCCGTTACCTCGCTGGAAAGGGCCACGGTATTCCAGCTCCAGTTATTGTCAGCCGTTTTGGTGAAATACGTGGTCAGGAGATGGCTGTTGCCCAGGGTGTCATAGGCTTGGATGGAACTGGAATAGTTGGATGTTCCCTGGGGGTCGGTCAGGTCAAAGGCCCCAATAATGGTGGAATTGGAATCGAGGTTGTTGCTCAGGGTCATTTCGGTGGTCGCCTGCGCCGGTACCGTGGAGGTGCCATCGACCCGGATATCTTCCAGAGTCGAAAGCAGGGTGGTGCCATCCACGTCATAGGGATAACCCTGTACGCGGTAGCCCTCGGGATTGACCAGGTAACCCTGTTTGTCGAAGCCGAAAGCGCCGGCCCGGGTGTAGAGATTTTCCTCGGAACCGGGCGCCGAGACCACGAAGAAGCCTTCGCCTTCCAGGGCCAGGTCCGTATTGGACTCGGTCGTCTCGAAGGTGCCCTGGGAGAAGATGTTGTCCACCGTCGACAGGGTGACGCCGCGGCCGACCTGGGAGGTGCCGCCGCTGCCGGATATCGAACTGGAGAGCATGTCAGCGAAGACCGTGCGCCCCGATTTGAAACCAACCGTATTGGTGTTGGCCAGATTGTTGCCGATGACGCTCATGGCGTTGCCATTGGCGTTGAGACCGCTGATGCCGGCATAAAGAGAGCTTGAGATACCCATGATTTATCCTCCTTGAGGGAAAGCCGCAGTCGGTTGGCTTTCCGTGAACCTCCTCGGTGAGGACCGGTTCAGTTAAGCGATAATCGCGCTGTCAATGTTGGTAAAGACGTTGCCTTTGAGGCTGTCCCTGTCGACCACCGTCACTACGGTGCTGTTCTTGACGCTGACCACCATGGCCGTCTGGTCGAGCAGCACCAGGGAATCGCGGCTGCCCTTGGCGTCCACTGTTTTGACCGCCTCTTCCAGACGGTTCATGGCTTCCGGACTCAGCTGGATGCCTCGACTTTCCATGCGACTCAGCGCATGTTTGGAAAACCGCAGGGATGAGCTTGGTTCCAGTTGTTGCTGCAGAACCTGGTCAAAAGAAGGTCCTTTAAGATGTCCACCTGCTTTTTCCGGCGACCGCGTTGCCGGAGTCGTTGGGGGGAGAATCGGTCGGGGATAGAGAAAGACCTTGTCGCTCATGACTAGATCTCCCGCACCGAGGTCACGTCGCTCATGCGGAACTCACCTATGGCACTGTAAAGGCGGCTCCCCTTGGCGTCAAAATCGACCCCGGCGATCGTTCCGGCCACCAGGGGGGTCGTCTGCAGGGTATCCCCATTGCCGTCGGTCGCCATGACCGCGAGGTAATACTGGCCGGCGGGCAGCGATTGACCGCTGGCGTCACGACCGTCCCAGCTGACGAAATGCTCGCCGACAGTGGTGCCGAGGGAGGGGATGGTGGCTACGGCCTGGCCGTTGGCGTTGACCACGGCCACGTTCACTTCGGCGGCGGCGGCAGTCAGACGATAACCGATGCGGCCATCGAGGCTGCCCCCTTCGCCGAGCTGGAAGCCCGCAGAATTGGCCACGATGTCCTTGCCAATAAGGGTCAGGGCCGAGAGTTTTTCCACTTCGCCGCTAGCCGCCGACAAGCCGCCAATCCCTTCGTTGATACCGATAAGCTGTTCCAGGGAGCTGAACTGGGCCATCTGGGCCGTGAACTCGGTGGCGTCCTGCGGGTTGAGCGGATCCTGATTCTGCAACTGGGCCACCAGGAGCTTGAGAAAATCATCCTTGCCCAGAGTGTTGCCGGTCAGGCTGGAAAAGCCAGACGTGCTGGTTGTACTGTTAATGCTGCTGATATCTGCCATTATTTTGACTTGCCTCCTTTCTGTCAGATTCTCAGACTCAATCCCGAGCCCTGTCGAGCCATGGGTTGAGCTGAAGGTGCTTCTGCCGGTGTCCCCTTATATCCCGCCAAGGTAGCGGGCATTTTCTGGTGTCCGGCGAAACTTTGCTGCTCGTGCTGCTGAAATGCTCCCCGGTTGCCGTTATGCTGAGAATCGACGCTGACCTGCAGCTGGTCGATCTTCAGGCCCTGTTGTTCGAGGGCATCGCGCAGACGCGGCAGGTGACGTTCGAGCACTTCCTGAACCTGCTGGCTCTGCGCATGCAGATGGGCACGGACACTATCCTTGTCCATCACCAGTTCCACCTTGACCTGCCCCAATTCTTCCGGGTGCAGACGCAGAGTGACGCTGCCGGTTTCTTTGGCCTGGTTCACCGCGAATTTGTCAATTGTCTGCTCGACGATGCGGTTTTCGCTGATCACCATGCCCGAGTTCAGCCGGACTTCGGGTCCTTTGCTCTCAGAGCCCGTAACCGGAGCCTGCTGGGAGCGGCCGGTGTCGGCCAGCAGAGGGTCCTGACCCTTGTGGGTAAATCCGTCGATCTCGCCAGCAGCGGTCGACTTGTGGCCGAGAGAAAGTTCCGAAACTTCTCCAGACTCGTCGGCAGTAGCATCCAAAGACAGTGTCGGTTCCGCGGCGGCTTCTTCGATCTGGCCGTTTTGAGCCAGACGCAGGGCCGAGCTTCCGGCGGCATCCTTGTTCGGCACCACCGTTTCAGGTTTGACCTCCACGGGTTTGACGCCGAGGATTTCGGCGAAACGGCTGTCAGACAGGGGGGCAGCCCCCCTTCCTTCGCCACCGGTTGTCTCTGTCGATTTGCCATCGGCTTTGGCCATGAGCATCTTCAGGTCAAAGTCGGCCTCCTGGTTAGACAGGTCCGCCCCAGCCATGTCTGCACCCTTGCCCTGAAACGGCCCGGCTCCCTCAGCCGCCTTCAGTTCCTGACGGGAAAAGACAAGGGGATTCTGCAGTTGCGAACCGTCCATGGCCAGAGCGTTTTGACCTGGCAGCATGGAGCCGTCACCGATGGGCAGGTTCCCCTGCTGCGGCATTGGGAAAAGAGCTTCACTCGACCCGCGCGTTGGAACCATCCCCAGTCCGGCAGCCAGCATCGCCGCCAACAGCTCTTGGGAGGCGTCGTTGCCGTTCCAGGCGAGCCCCTCCCCCTGCGCCTGTTGCAGAAAAGGGAGAAAATCTCCGGCCGGCTGTTCCTTGCTGCCGCTGACCCGCCCTGGCATGGGCTGACTGGTCATTGTTGCCATAGGCATCATGTTCATCATCGTATTCACCTCCTTTCCTTTTGACATTCCCCTGCGGACAGGGGGCCCTGCAAAACCGGCGATTACTCCGGTTCGATGCTGCTGAAACGGCGGCTTAGGCTGGCCGCCTTCTTCCGTTCCATGTTGTTGAGCAGTTTGCCCGCCGATTTTTTGCGCATCCCGGCCAGAATGCCGATGGCCAGTTCTTCATCAAGAGTCGAGATGATGGCCGCGGCCTTGACGGGATCCATTTTTTCGTACATCAGGCTCAACTCCCCAAGACGCTCAGCTTCGCGGTTCTCCCGTTCAGCCAGCAGCTGTTCGAACTGCTGACGCAAAACATTCAACTCGTCCAGCTTCTTATCGACCTCCGCCTGCAAAGACTTTAGTTCCATTTCACGCTGGTCGAGCTGGCGATCCCTTTCCTCCAGACGGGTCCGTTCTTCCTGCAGGGAGAGGAGGATCCGACGCTCTTCAACGGACTGGATCGGCTGCAGGGCCAGAGATTCGGTCTGGGCCCAGAGCAGAGAGGGTTCGAGGAACAGGGGGGCAGTCAAACAGGCGAATAGAACGGGTAATAGGCGGAGATTCTTCATGACTTAATCCTTGGAATGATAAAGAACGGCCAGTTCGTCAAGGTCTTTGGCCTCCCGGCGGTTCATGGCCTGCTGCTGTTCCTGCAGATGTTTTTCTTTGACTTTTTCCATCAGCTTTTTTTCGCGGCTGGCCTCGCACAGTTTTTCCCGACAGGCGGCAATGGCGTCCCGGCAGAGGTCCAGGGCATCGACGAGGGCCGCCAACTGCTGAACCTGGTGACTGATACGGGTTTCGTACAACTGCATCTCGTGCACCGACATCCCCACCTGCTGGCGCTGTTCCCGCTCACTGTATAGCTGGCGCAGCTCCTCCTCCTCGCAATTGATTTCGGTAATGAGGGCAGCCTCCCGGTCAAAAGCTTCCGCCAGTTGCTGTTGGGCCTGGCTTTCGAGAATACGGCGATAGTTCAGGACGGATTCGAGCTTGAACGGCTTCATGACGGCACCTCGCGGGGGTGGTTACTCCCGCAGTTGTTGTCGACGATCCAGCACGACCTGACGGAGCTGGCCCAAAGTGGATTCCAGATCCACGGCCTCGTCCATCCCCTGGCAGAGGAAGTCGTTGACGGCCTCGATGCGGGTCAGGGCATAATCGATCTTGGGATTGCTGCCGTTGGCGTAGGCGCCGATATTGATGAGATCCTCGGCCTCGCGGTAGGTCGCCAGAATCTCCCGCAGCTGCCCTGCCAGCTTGACGTGCTCGGGATCGACAATTTCACGCATGACGCGACTGGCGGAAACCATGACATCGATGGCCGGATAGTGGTTTTTGGCCGCCAGGTCGCGGGACAGGACAATATGCCCGTCGAGGATGGAACGGACGGCATCGGCCACCGGCTCATTCATGTCATCCCCTTCCACCAAAACCGTATAGAGGGCGGTGATACTGCCGCAGCCGGCAAAGCTGCCCGCCCGTTCGAGCAGTTTGGGAAGCATGGCAAAGACGGAGGGCGTGTAGCCCTTGGTGGTGGGCGGCTCGCCGACGGCCAGACCGACCTCGCGCATGGCCATGGCAAATCGGGTGACCGAATCCATCATCATCAGAACATCCTGACCTTGACCGCAGAAATATTCGGCGATGGTGGTGGCGACGAAGGCCCCGCGCATGCGCAGCAGCGGCGACTGGTCGGAAGTGGCGACGACGACCACGGAGCGGGCCAAGCCTTCCGGACCCAGGTCGCGCTCGATAAACTCCATGACCTCGCGGCCGCGCTCACCGATCAGAGCAATGACGTTGACATCGGCGCGGGCGTGCTTGGCCATGGTCCCCAGCAGCACGCTCTTGCCCACCCCGGAGCCGGCCATGACGCCCATACGCTGGCCGATGCCGCAGGTGAGCAGGCCGTTGATGGCGCGCACCCCCAGGTCGAGGGGCTGGTTGATTTTCTTGCGCTGCATGGGACCGGGCGGAAGGGCATAAAGGGGCAGGCGCCGGCTGAGATTAAGCGGAGGACCGCCATCCATCGGTTGGCCCATGGCATCGATCACCCGGCCGAGCAGTTCTTCGCCAACCTCCATGGAGGCGCAACTCTGACAGACGCGGATGAGGCTGCCCGGCCCCAGACCGCGCAGTTCACCCAAGGGCATGAGCAGGGCACGGGATTCGCGAAAACCGACCACTTCGGCCGGCACGGGGTCGCCGCCATCGAGGGGAGTCAGCTCACACAGCGTGCCGACAGAGGCGTTGGGGCAATAGCCCTCCACCACCAGGCCGACGATCTTGGTGACCTTGCCCCGCACCTGGAGCAGATTAAGGTGCTCTATGGAGGCGGCCAGTTCTTTCATTACTCACCGCCTGTCTGCTCGGCCAGATGCTGGCGGATCTGGGCCAGTTGGCTTTCGAGGGTGGCGTCCACCTGCCCGAGGGTCGACTCAACCAGACAACCGCCGCGGGCGATGGCGGCATCGCCCTCAAAGATGATGTTTTTGAGGCCGCTGATGCTGGCGATGAAGAGGGGCTTTTTCTCTTTGACCACTGCGAGATCCTGGGGATTGACCCGGATGTGGTATTCATCGGCCTTGATGGCGGCCTTCAGGGCCCTTTCGATCACGTCGACGATCATCTCGCTGTGCTTTTCCACTTCGACATGAATCACCCGCTCGGCGATGGCCATCACCAGCCGCAGCATGTCCTCGACGCTGCTTTTATGGAGGGACTCCCGCAGCTGGCTGATCTCCAAGGCCGCTTCGGCTAAAGCCTGGGCGCTTTGCCCGAGCAGGGCTTCAGTTTCCTGCCGGCCAGCCTGACGCCCTCTCTCGAAGGCGGCTTTTTCCATCGCTTCGACATCGACCGGGGGCGGTGAAGGCACCTCCGGACGGACCGGAGCCGCGGTTACGGCTGCAGACGGCCCCACCTCGACGACAGACTCATCGACTCCAGCGTCACTACAGTCGTCGAAATCGGCAAAGAGGATAGGCGAAAAGGTGCGATTTTCGGTGCTACGAAAGATCTTAGACAAGGACATCGTCTCCGCCCCGACCCGGGATAATCAGTGTGCCTTCTTCTTCCAGACGCAGCGCGATCTTGACGATGGTCTGCTGCATCGACTCCACCTCGGACAGCCGCACCGGCCCCATGGCTTCGAGCTCCTCTTCGATCATCTCCGCCGCGCGGATGGAGATGTTGCTGAAGATCTTCTCCTTGACCTCCGGCGTGGCGGCCTTGAGGGCCAGCGTCAGGGTATCGTTGTCGACTTCGCGCAAAATCTTCTGCAGCGAGGGGTTGTCCAGCATGACCAGGTCGTCGAAGGTGAACATCTTCTTGCGAATGGCTTCGGCCATTTCGGGATCGACCTCGTCGATGCGCGTCAGGATATTGCGGTCAGCCCCCTTCTCCATACGGGCCAGGATATCGACCACCGTATCGATGCCGCCCAGTTCCTGCTGTTCCTTGTCGGACACGACGCCGATTTCCCGCTGCAGGGCATCTTCGATGTGCTTGATCACATCGGGGGAGACCTGTTCGATCTTGGCGATGCGGTACATGACGTCCGACTTCACATCGTCAGGGAGATAGGACAGAATGCGGCTGGTGTGGTCGGGCTTCTGTGTCGACAGAATCAGGGCCATGGTCTGCGGATGCTCGCTGGCCAAAAGGCTCGCCACCACCCGGGGCTGCATGAGAGCGATGGTCTCCAGCGGACGTTTCTCGGTGGCGGCGGCCACCTGCTCCATGAGCTGCTCGATGCGCTTGGGATCGCCCGACTCGGAAATGGCGTTCTTGACGAACTCATCCCCCTTGACGAAGATGCCGGCGTATTCGACCTGGGCTTTCTCGTAGGCCCCGATCACTTCTCGGGCCAGGGGAGCCGGCACGTGTTCCATGCTCACCATGCAGCGGCTGATCGCCCGCACCTCGGCGTCGGAGAGTTCTTTGAACACCATGGAAGTGGCGCGCTCCCCCAGACAGAGAAGCAGCATGGCGGCCTTTTCCACACCAGACAGGTCATAAAATTGCATAGGCGGTTTTGCCATGTCCGTATCCTAACTTGGTCATCCTTCTTTGAGCCAGGTCTTGATCACCTGAGCCGGGGTTGTTTTTCCTTCAATCGTCGCCGTGCGCAGCTCTTGAGCCGGGTCGACCGTGACCGAATGGGCGGTATCGTGGGTCAGCAGTTCGGCTTCGAGCTGTTCGACCGTCTTGTAATGTTCCGTCACCTCGCCCTTGAGGGTGCGCAGTAGCGGGCGCACCAGCAGGAAGTAGGCAAGCAGCCCGCCCAGAAGGATCAGACCGTACTTGACATAGGGCAGGTAGTCATACAATGAAGGGGACGAAACCGGGGCCGAGACGATCTCGTCAGCGAAACCTGTCTCAAAGGGCATGGAAACAACCTGGATCTGATCACCCCGTCCCTGATCGATGCCCAGGGCACTTTTGACCATATTCTCGATGGAGAGCAGTTCCTGTTCATTGCGCGGCGCGTAACTGGACGACTCTCCTTCAGCGCCGGGCACCAGGCGGTCGGCGACCAGCACCGCCACGGACAGGGCCTTGACCGTCCCCACCGGCTCCACGATGCGATTGACCACCTTGCTGATTTCGTAATTGATCGTTTCCGAACTGCGGTTGCTGGGCACCGCGCCCGCCGTGGCGGCAGCCCCGCCCACATTGGCGGCAACGCCGGGGATACCACCGTTGACTTCGGCGCCGGAGGATTCTTCCGAGACCTGCTCGCTACGGGGCACTGCGCCCTTGGGATCGTAGAGTTCCTCCACCTTCTCCACCTGGGAGAAGTCGACCTCGGCCGTCACCTTGACCAGGGAATTGCTCACCCCCAGGGCCCGGTCCAGCAGGGATTGCGCCCGCTCTTCCAGCCGCCGTTCCAGCATCTGCTGGTAATCGAGCATGCCGGGCGTCATGGGACCGCTCGGCCCTTCCTGGCTGCGACGGGACAGCACGCCGCCGCTCGAATCGATGACCGTGACGTTCTCGGCCTCCAGGCCTTCAATACTGCCCGCCACCAAGTTGATAATTCCCTGGATCTGCCCTTCCTTGAGCTTCTGCCCGGTGGCCAGCTTGAGGATGACCGAGGCGGTGGCCTCTTTCTGCTGCTCCTTGAACAGCCGCTTTTCCGGCAGCGCCAGATGGACCCGCGCCCCTTCCACCGGCGCCAGCGAGGTGATGGTTCGGGACAGCTCGCCCTGCAGGGCCCGCTGATAATTGACTTTCTGGGCAAAGTCGGTCATGCCGAAGCTCTGCTTGTCGAAAAGCTCGAAGCCGATGCCGCCACCCTGGGGAATGCCCGAGCCGGCCAGCTCGATGCGCACCTCGTAGACCTGATCGGCCGGAACCTGGATGGAGCGACCGCCGTCGTCGAAACGATAGGGGATCTTGCGCTCTTTCAGCCAGGAGACCACCGAGGAGGCGTCGCTGTCGGACAGATTGGCATACAGCAGCCGGTAGTCAGCAACCCGCGCCTGCAGAATGAGAGTGGCAAACAGCGCCACGCAGACGAGAACCACCGCCACCAGGCTGAGCTTGCGCGACAGGGGCCACTCGTTGAGACTCTGCAGCAGCGTCCTTTTATCTTCCCCTTCAGCAGGGATTTTTTTCTTCTCTTCCGCCATGAACCAACAACCTCCTGAAATACCACAGTCTCAGGTATTTTAATAAAATCCGGGCGACCTGACCGCGTCAGACCTGCATGCGCATGATCTCCTGGTAGGCTTCCACCACCTTGTTACGCATCTGGACCATCAGGCGCATGGAGATGTCCGCCTCTTCCAGGCTGATCATCACCTCATGGAGGTTTTGCGCTTCGCCGGTATGGAGCTTTTCGACGGCCTTGTCCGCATTCACCTGGGCCTGGTTCGTCTGATCGAGGACTTCCTTCAGGGTACGGGCGAAACCTCCTGCCGGTTCGGCCTTGGTGGCGGTGGCGACACCAGGTCCCTGCAGGGACCTGAGGTGACTGACGAGGGTGATGTCGTTCATCGCTTATCCTACCTTCCTATCTCAAGGGCCTTTAAGGCCATGCGTTTGGCGGTCTTGATGGTGGTGATGTTGGCCTCATAGGCGCGGGTGGCCGTCATCATGTCCGTCATTTCTTCCATCAGGTTGATGTCGGGCATCGCCACATAACCGTCTTCACCGGCGTCGGGATGGGCCGGATTGTAAACCATGCGCGGGGGCGACGGATCGGTGACGATGCGGGTCACCTCCACGCCCTGGGCGACGCCGCGCATACTCTGTTCGAGACGCTCGGCAAAACTCAGATCGGCACTCTGGAACTGCACGGTTCGACGCTGATAGGGCCCCCCCTCGGGAGTCCGTGTCGTTTCGATATTGGCCAGATTCGAACTGATGGTATTGAGCCGGGTCTGTTGGGCCTTAAGGGCGCTTGCACCGATTTTCAGCGATTGAAAGACATCCATCCTGAACCTCCTTAGCGGCCGTCGCCGGCCACATACTTCAACAGTCCCATCTTCTTGTTGAGAGACTGCACTGCTGCTTCATACAAAATCTGGTTTTCCGCCAGAGCCACCATCTCCTGATCGACATTGACGCCGTTGCCGTCGCCGATCCCGGAGCGATCGGGAGTGCGGACGAGGGTCCCCTGCACCTGCTCCAGACGGCCGCCGCCGATGGGGAAATGGGCCGGATGCGTGACAGCAGGGGTAACGCCGGGATGCTTCACGGCCTGACGCAGCTGCTCCTCGAACTCAAGACGGGCCGGTGAGTAGCCGGGCGTATCCGCGTTGGCGATATTCGAGGCAATCACCTTCTGGTTCCGGTCGCGAAGATCGAGTACCTTGTGCAGAAGACCTACCGTTTTATCGAAAAGTCCCAGGTTCGACATGTTGTTCTTCCTTTCATGACGTCAGGCGTCTGTCACCAGTCATAAAAATGACACGAGCGGCGTCAGGGTTTTTCCAGCTGCAGGGCCAGGGTCTCCCGGGCCATTTTGCGCCAAAGTTCATTACGTCCTTCTTCGACCAATTGTCGCAAAAACTTAAGGCCGAGGCTGCGGTTACCCGCCGCCAGATGAATCTGACCGGCCCGAAAGCGGGCCTGGTCGGCATCGGCCAATGTCTCCGCCAGGTGAGTAAAAAAGGTCAGCGCCGACTTTGGCTTATTATCACGGTAAAGGGCTTCGGCCCGCAGGAAAATGTCCTCAGGAAGGGCGTCTTGCAAATTCCTGTCCATAAGCGGCGCCAGACGCTTTTCCACCTCGGGATAGTTCTCAAGCGCCATGAACAGGCGGGCGGCCAGTCGCTCGGTTTCCCTGTGCGGTGTAGGACCGGTTTTCAGCAACAGAGCAGCCGCTTCCTGGCCTTTATCGACATCCGCCAGGGTTTTAAGCCGCAGATAGAAAAGTTCCGGAGCATCCTTGCCCTGGGGATAACGCTCGCCATACTGGGCGACATAGCGCTCGACCCGCGGCAGATCGCCGAGGCGGTGAAAACATCGCACCAGGGGCATATAGGCGGCCTCGGCACCGGAACCGTCGTCTTCCGCGTCGAGCAGGAACAGATAGAGGCGCGCGGCCCGATCCCAGAACCCCAACCGCATGAAGACGCCGCCCAACTCCTGCATAAAATCCCGGCCCACCTGGGCGGCCAGCAGCAGCTCGCGGTTGCGCTCCACCCGCACCAGGGCGTCAACGTAATGGCCGTTGGCCACCAACTCTCGCACCACGTCAGGCAACGCTTCCGCCATAAGCGCACTGACCTCGCGACGGAGACGTCCCGCCGCATAGTCCCGCAGCAGAACCTGCAGGGTCTCCACGCTTTCCAGCTTGCGGCCGCTTAAATATTCGGTCAGGGCATATTTAAAGGTTGCCTCCTCCCGCAGCTCCCGATAAGGGATCTGGTCTGCCAGCTGGCGATAACCGCGAGCGGCGCGAGCCATCGACGTCTCGTCTCCGGCGGCCGTCACCTGCTGGTCGTGCAGCAGCAGCTGGCTCCGCCAGGCCCCTTCCTGGCCGGCGAAGGTATCGACAATGTTCTGCAGCTGCAGCAGGGCCGGTTCCCCACGCCCTGCCCGCACCTGGGCCCGGGCGGCGGCAAAATAAGCCAGATCGTCTCCGGCCTGCCCGGACAGGCTCAGACCCAAGCGCAGGTAGTGCTCCGCCGCCGCCACATGCTCTTTTTCTTCATAGAGCAGCTGGGCATAGCGGCTCAGAGAATAAAGATTTTCCTGGGACATCTCCCCCTTTTGGGCCAACGCCT
Source organism: Desulfuromonas sp. KJ2020 (assembly GCF_024197615.1). NCBI lineage: Bacteria > Pseudomonadati > Thermodesulfobacteriota > Desulfuromonadia > Desulfuromonadales > Desulfuromonadaceae > Desulfuromonas > Desulfuromonas sp. KJ2020. Next base: position 42,721 of record NZ_JAKUKE010000004.1, on the reverse strand, counting down.
TGTAGGCTTTTAAGGCCTCGGCCTTCTCACCACGGGCAAAGCGCAGATCGGCCTGACGCAGATTGAGCAAAGGCTGAACCTCGGCCGGCAACTTGGAATCCACGGCGTCAAGACGATTGGCAGCCGCCTCCAACCGGCCGAGAGCCAGGTCGAGTTCAGCCCGAAAGAGTTCGAGATAGGAACGCAATGGGCTCTGCTCCGGCAGCCCCAGGTTGTTGTCCCGTACCTGGTGGACGACCTTATAGGGTTCGCCCGCCCTCGCCTCGGCCTGCACCAGCAGGAAGCGGCGCAGCGCGTCTGACGAACCCGCCATGCCCGCCTTGAGCAGGTTCATCGCCTCGGCGGGACGCCCGGACCGCAGCAGCAATTCTCCCCGTAGCAGGCGATAGAGGTCGGGCCTGGTTTCCTGCACCAGCGAACCGCCCGGTCCGTCCAGCAGAGTCAGAGCCGCTCCCCACAGACCTTCCCTCCCCTTCTCGACCACTTCCGACAGGGCGGAAGGCAAAGACTCTTGCTCGGCCAGCGCCACCAGGGGAAAGGGGGGCAGGGAGTAGCCGGGAGCAAGGGGAAAAGACAGGGGGGTCTCGTATTCGTCAAAAAAGGCAGGCCACCGGCCCGCATAGGGAGAGGATACGCTCTTGCGAACACTGGCGCGACCGGCATCGAGGACCGGACCGCCCGGCAGACCAAAGGCGATGGCCGGGCGAGAGCGGGCGTCATCGGTCACCCAGAAGATATCGAGATGAAGCTGCCGGGTCTTCGGGTCAGGGTTTATTTCGACCCGCCGCACCGCCCGGCGCACCAGGAAGGAGAGAATGGCTTCCTGCTGACGTTCACCGAACAGGACCTCGACAATCTCGCTGTCAAGCGCCAAAGGCCTGAAGGTCGGCGGCACATAGGTCTTTGGCAGCAGCAGATCGACCCGTTGGCCCGAGGTGCTGACCCGGGCTTCGGGGATCTCGGGGAAAAGCAGGGAAATCCGCGTAAAACCAGGCGCTATGGTTTTACTCATTTCCAACAGGGGGATCCTGTTCTTCTCCGTGGCCCCCGAGACAACGACCGGGGCCAGCAGGGTTAAACCGAGACACAAAACCAGAAAGCGACTAAACATTTTCACTCCCATGACCGACAGGCAAGATTACGCTTGTCCCAGTAGAGCAAAATGCGTTCCAACCACGCCAGTGCGTACCCGGTCGCCCTAACGACGCCAACGGACGGCGCATAACGGCCCTTCCCTCGCGGCCAACCGACACGAAGAGGCTCCATAAGTCATCTTTTTGACTTTTTCTCGCCCTGTTGCCGGCACCCCCCGGGCGTTCCCAACCTCGCCGGGCCTTAACAGACCGGTTACCGGGGCCTGACAGAAAGGGCGCAGTGCCAGCCAAAATCGGCAGGCTTTTTGCTACAAACCCTGCAATCAGGCCTTCGCCATGTCGTGAATACCCGTGTCGCTGCCGATTACGGCCCAAACGGCGATCGCGCCAGAGCACGAGTGTGTCACAGCCCTGTGTCAGATCCTGTGTCAGGCCCGTTCCGGCAGGCCGCGACACCCCAAAAACAGCCCCCTCACTTCGCTTCTACCCGAAGAGGAGGAGATTAAACCGCCGCCCAGTCCGGCGAGTCATGAGGAGACCCATGAGTTCCGAGATTTCAGACGACCAGATCGAAATCATTCAGGAGTTTGTCCAGGAAAGCCGGGACATGATCGAACAGCTCGAGCCGACCATCATCGAGCTGGCTAACAGCGGCGGCGATGAAAAGACCATCAACGCCGTGTTCAGGCTCTTCCATTCGATGAAGGGCAGCGCCGGCTTTCTGGAATTCAATCATATTACCCGCGTGGCCCACGCCGCCGAAAACCTGCTCGACCTGGTCCGCTCTGGCACCATCGACCTGCAGACTTCCCATGTGAGCCTGCTGTGCGAGACCTGCGACTTTGCTAAGGACGCCCTGGAGCACGTGGAAAACTCCTACGAAGATGAAGCCATGGCCGAGGCCGCCGAGGTCATGGGCTCACGCCTGGAGGAAGCTATCACTCTGGCCAAAGGGGGCGGCAGCGACGACTCGGCCGACCAGGCGCCGGCCGAGTCGGGGCAAGGTGCCGAAAACGCCGACTTTGACCTGCAGATGGTGCTGACGGCCGAGATGGTCGAGCGCTTTGTTCAGGAAGCCGACGAACTCCTGCAGAACGCCGAACAGGGTCTGCTGGCCTGGGAGGAAAATCCCGAAGACCGGGACGTTCTTGCCGATCTCTTCCGCCATGTGCACAGCTTTAAAGGCAACTGCGGTTTCTTCGGTTACGGAGACATGGAAAAACTCAGTCACCAGATGGAAACGGTCCTCGACGCGGCCAAGTCAGGCAGCGATTTCAGTGAGGTAGGGGCCGCTGCCGTTCTGCTCGACCTGGTCGATGTCCTGCGCGAAGCCATCGCCAACGTGGCCCAGGAGGGCAGTGGCCGCATCGACAGCCTGGAAGAGCATCTGGAACGGCTCAAAAAACTTCTGAGCCCGCGTCTGGGCGAGATGCTGGTCGAACGCGGTCTGGTCGACAGCGAGACGGTGGAAGCCGCCGTCAACACCCAGAAAAAACCTCTGGGCGAAATTCTGGTGGATATGGGCAAGGTCCAGCCCGAGCAGGTGACCGCCATCGTGGAGGAACAGCAGAAGAAGAAAAAGCCCCAGGCAAGCCAGGGGGATCAGGAGAAAAAAGGCGCTGCCGTCAAGCGGCAGGACATCCGCGTCGATCTGGAAAAACTGGATAACCTCATCAACCTCATCGGCGAGATGGTCATCGCCGAGAACATGCTGATTCACAACCCGGATCTGCAGGGTCTGGAACTGGAGAACTTCAACAAGGCGGCCCAGCAGATGAGCAAGCTCGTGCGGGAACTGCAGGAGATGGCCATGGTCATCCGCATGATCCCCGTTTCCGGTCTTTTCCGCCGCATGATCCGTCTGGTGCACGACCTTTCGGTCAAATCGGGCAAGAAGGTGGAACTGAAACTCTTCGGCGAAGAGACCGAGGTGGACAAAACGGTCATCGAAACCATCACCGACCCCCTTGTTCACCTGCTGCGCAATTCCCTCGACCATGGACTGGAGCCTCCCGAGGAGCGCCGGGCCGCCGGCAAGCCCGAAAAAGGCACGGTCAAGCTCTCGGCCCGCCACGAAGAGGGTGAGGTCTGGATCACCATCGAAGACGACGGTCGCGGCCTCAACCGCGAAAAAATCCTGGCCAAGGCCATCAAAAACGGCATGATCGAGGGAGACGGTTCTGACCTCAGTGACAAAGTCGTCTATAATATGATCTTTCAGCCTGGCTTCTCGACGGCGGAAAAGATCACTGACATCTCCGGTCGCGGCGTCGGCATGGATGTGGTCAAGCAGAACCTGGAAAAGATCAAGGGCAAAGTCGAGGTCCACAGCAAGCCCGGTGTCGGCACCCGCATGACCCTGCGTATCCCGCTGACTTTGGCCATCATCGACGGCATGCTGGTGCGGGTGGGCGAGACGAAATGCATCGTCCCCATCCTCTCGATCAAGGAAGCCTTCCGCCCGCAGAATTCCGCCATCACCATCACTCCCGATGGCGAAGAACTGGCGCGGGTGCGGGAGAATTTCTTCCCGGTTATCCGTCTCCATGAAGTGCTGGGCAAAAAACCGGACCACTTCGAGCTCGACCAGGGCATCCTTATCGTCCTCGAATACCAGGACAACCGCATCTGCGTCTTCGTCGACGAGATCCTGGGGCAGCAGCAGACGGTCATCAAGGGCCTGTCGGACTACATCGGCCATGTCAGAGGATTTTCCGGCTGCACCATCCTTGGCAACGGCGAAGTGAGCCTGATCATGGATGTCGGTACCCTGATGGAAATCAGCGAAGAAAAGAAGAGCGAACACAGCTGAGCCGGCAAGGGCAGGCAACAGGAGTCATTCATGCAGGGACCATCGATCAACGCAAATCTGGGCACGCAGGAGCCTGGCGGCAACATGATGCCGATCTCGGACGCGGAGTTCAATGCGCTGCGCACCCTGATCTACAACCGTTTCGGCATCAACCTCACCGACCAGAAGAAGTCCCTGCTGGTGGGCCGCCTTCAGAAGCTGCTGCGGCAGCAGGGGTTTGCCAACTTCCAGAATTATTACGATTTTCTCGTCAAGGAGCCGGGCGAAAAGGGACTGAGCGATCTCATCAACCTGGTGTCGACCAATTACACCTACTTCAACCGCGAGAAAGATCACTTCGATTATTTTCTGCAGACGGCCCTGCCCACGGTGCTGACCCGTCTCAGACAGGAAAACCGCCGGGACCTGCGCGTCTGGTGCGCCGGCTGCTCCACCGGGGAGGAAGCCTACACCCTGCTGATCCTCATGCACGAATGCCTGGGACAGGAGTACAGCCGGTGGGATGCCGGCATTCTGGCCACCGATATCTCGCAACGGGTGCTCGAAACAGCTGCCGCCGGCGTCTACCCGGAAGATCGTATCGCCTCCCTGCCAGAGGCCTGGCGGCGCAAGTATTTCCGCAAGATCTCGGGAAATCAGTGGGAAGTGGTCGATACCCTGAAGAAGGAAGCGACCTTTCGCCGTTTCAACCTGATGAATACCCAATTTCCGTTCAAAAAACCGTTCCACATTATCTTTTGCCGCAATGTCATGATTTACTTTGACCAGCCGACCCGTGACGCTCTGGTGAAACGTTTCCACCAACACACCGAGCCGGGGGGTTATCTCTTTATCGGGCATTCCGAAACCCTGGGGCGCAACCAGTCCCTCTATCGCTACCTGATGCCCGCCGCCTACCAGAAGGGAACTCTCTGATGGCCCATAAAGTCCGCGTTCTCGTTGTCGATGATTCCGCTCTCGTCCGCCAGATCCTGTCCAGTGGTCTTGCCATGGATCCGGGGATCGAAGTCGTCGGCACCGCTTCCGATCCCTATATGGCCCGGGACAAGATCGTCGAGCTCAAACCCGACGTCCTCACCCTTGACGTGGAGATGCCACGCATGGACGGCGTCGAGTTCCTGCGCCGCCTGATGCCCCAATATCCCCTACCCGTGGTCATGGTCAGCTCCCTGACCCAGAAGGGGAAGCAGATCACCATCGACGCCCTGGAAGCAGGCGCCGTTGACTTCGTCGCCAAGCCGACCACGGATATGGCGCGGGGTCTGGCCGCCATGATGCTGGAGCTGCGCTCCAAGGTCAAAATCGCCTCTACCGCCAATGTCTCGCACTGGAAGAGCAAACGGGCCACCCTGCCCAGCCGGAAACCGGCGCCAGGCAGCGGCGCCCTGGCCGAATCGACGGACAAGGTTATTGCCATCGGCGCCTCTACCGGGGGAACCGAGGCCATCAAGAAAGTCATCACCCAGTTTCCCTCCACCATGCCGGGCGTGGTCATCGTGCAGCACATGCCGGCGGGCTTTACCAAAATGTTTTCGGACCGCCTCAATCAGTTGTGCGCTATGGAGGTCAAGGAAGCCGAGTCGGGGGACCGCATCATGCCGGGCCGCATCCTCGTCGCTCCCGGCGGCCTGCACATGCGGGTGCGGCGTTCCGGCGGCATCTACCAGGTCGTCTGCGAAGCCGGCGAAAAGGTCAGCGGCCACTGCCCTTCCGTCGATGTCCTCATGCACTCCGTCGCCGAGCAGGTGGGAGCCAACGCTGTGGGTGTCATGCTCACCGGCATGGGCTCGGACGGCGCCACCGGCATGCTGGCCATGCGCCAGGCCGGGGCTCGCAACATCGCCCAGGACGAGGCGACGTCTGTCGTTTTCGGTATGCCCAAAGTCGCCTTCGACAAAGGGGGCGCCGAGCGACTCCTGCCAATTGACGATATGGCCGACGAGGTTATCCGCCTGCTGACGGAGAAGAAGAAATGAGCTCTATCGTCCTCGGCGTCGGCGATTTCGGCGCCAGCAATCATACGGGGGACCAGGTCAAGACCTACGCGCTGGGCTCCTGCGTCGCCGTCGTCCTGATGGACCCCAAGACGCGCACGGTGGGCATGGTGCACGTGGCCCTGCCCGAATCGCGCATCAATCCGGGCAAGAGCGTCGAGCGTCCCGGCTACTTCGCCGATACGGGTATTCCTGCCCTGTTGCGGGAGATGACCAAATTCGGCTGCGATCCCCGCGGCCGCGGACTGATCGTCAAGCTCGCCGGCGGCGCCAAAATCATGGATCCCAACGACACCTTCAATATCGGCAAGCGCAACGAGCTGGCCATCAAAAAGATTCTCTGGGCCCACGGCATGGGTGCCGTCGCCGAAGACCTGGGTGGCAACTACAGCCGCACCGTCTCCGTTTCCGTCGATACGGGTATCATTACCCTGTCATCGCCGGGACGCAGCAACTGGACACTTTAGGGATGACTGCCATGGATAGAAAATTCGATCGCGATACCATTATTGAGGCCATCCGCAGGGTCCCGCTGCTGTCTCCCAGCGCCTCGCGACTGCTGGAACTGACCGCCGATCCCGACCACGATTTGAGTCAAACCATTGACATCGTCAAATGCGACGCCCCCTTGACAGCCCACGTGCTGCGCATCGTCAATTCGGCTGCTTTCGGTCTGCTCAACAAGGTCGACTCCATCGACCGGGCCGTGGCTTACCTGGGCGAACGGCTGGTGATCAGCATCGCCCTGGGCGACAACGCCGGTGCTCTCTTCAACAAACCCCTGGCTGGCTATGACGGCGAAAAAGGGGCCCTCTGGCGCCACGATCTGCTCACCGCCATGGCTTCCCGTCAGGTCAGTCAGAAGGCCCGGGTTGAACTGAACGCCGGCCTGGCCTTTACTGGGGGCATTCTGCACGATATCGGCAAAGGCATCCTCTCCGATTTTCTGCACGACACGGCACCGGAACTGGTCGAACAACTGGAGAAACATGCCATCGTCGACTATCTGGAAGGGGAAAGAGCCCTGCTGGGGATCGATCACGCCGAGGCCGGCTTCGAGGTGGCCAAGTGCTGGCAACTGCCGGAAGCCCTGCAAATGATCATCCGTTACCACCATCAGCCTCAGGAAGCCCCGGAAGCTTATCGCGCCCTGGTCTATGCGGTTCATGTCGGTGATATCATCGCCATGATGGGGGGATGCGGTACCGGTGCCGATACACTGCAATACCCCCTGGACCAGAGATACAGCGACTACCTGGATTTGACCTTCGACGACCTGGCCCTCATACTGCTGGAAACGCAAGAGGAGTTCCGCCGCATCGAAGCCTCTTTTCACGAGACGAAGGAGAATTGAAGTGAAACGCATTGTCATAGCGGACGACTCCAGCACCGCCCGGATGTTCATTCGCCGCTGCCTTGAAATCATCGGCCTGCGCGATGAAACCTTTGTCGAAGCGGCCAACGGACGCGAAGCTCTGGCGCAGCTGAAAGAAGCCCCCACCGACCTGCTGGTGACCGACCTGAACATGCCCCAGATGGATGGCGAGGCCTTGCTGAAATGGATCCGAGCCAACCCCAAGCTGTCCACCCTGCCCGTAGTGGTCATCACCAGCGCCGGGAACCCGGCCAAGGAGGCCAGGCTTCTGGAACTCGGGGCTTTGCGGGTCATCAACAAACCGGTGACGCCTACCGTGCTGATGGATACTCTCAGCTTTTTGCTGAAATAAACAGGAGACACCATGGACCCGATCCAAGCCACACTCAGAACCGGCATGACCCGCGCTATCCGCGAGGTGCTGGAAGGCATGACCTTCATGCCCGTTGAGGAGCTCGCCAGCGAAGACTCCGAGATAGCCCTGGCAGAGCTTCTCTGCGTCAGCCTGCTTGTTCACGAACCGGTGCAATGGGAGTTCAAGCTTTTTATGCCCAGAAACCTGCTCGAAGAAATGGGCGAAGCCGTATATGCTGAGCCGCGGGAAGAGTTGGCCGAAAGCAGTCTTCACGACCTGCTGTTTGAAATTCTCAATACCGCCGCGGGCCGCTTCCTCTCCGAAGTCCTCGTTGACAACCAGGAATTCGACCTGGGACTGCCGGAATCCTGCGATTACGACAGCGCCATTGCCGACGTTCCCCTGATGCAGTGGCATTTTGAAGCAAGCGAAAAAACTTTTGCCGTCACCCTGCTGGGCACCTTGACAGACAACCTGACCGATCTGGTTCGATCGAACAAAAAATAAACGGAACGGACATCCACCGACACTCAACAAGGAGAAGACAAAAAATGGGTAAAAAGATACTGATCGTCGACGACTCCAACACCATGCGTAAGATCGTGACCCGTTCGCTGCGGCAGGCGGGCATCGATGTAGGAGAAATTGTCGAAGCCGGGGATGGGGCCGAAGCGCTGGCCCTGCTTGAAGGCCAGAAGGTCGACCTGATTCTCAGCGACATCAATATGCCGAATATGGACGGTATCGAATTTTTGCGTCAGAAGGCCACCCGCGCCGACATCAAAGACATTCCCGTGGTCATGATCACCACGGAAGCCGGCGCGGATATTCTGGGTGAGGCCAAGTCCCTTGGTGCCAAGGGGAGCATTAAAAAGCCTTTCACCCCGGAGCAGATCGAAGAGACCCTCGGGGGCCTTCTTTAACACGAGGAGGACGTTTTGGAACTGCAACAGAACATTATCGAGGCCACCAAGGAGATCTTTGAAACCATGGTGATGCTCGACGTGACCCCGAAGGCGCCTCTCACCGAAAAAATGACCTCTTTTCGGAATTCCGTTTCGGCCATGGTGGGACTGGCGGGAACCTGCAAGGGGATGGTGGCCATTCACACGCCGGATTCGGTGGCCATGGCCATCACCACGAGTTTTCTCGGTATGGAAACCACGGAAATCAACGACGACGTCAAGGACGCCATCGGCGAGCTGGCCAACATGCTGGCTGGCAACATCAAAATGGTCTTGAGCGGCAACGGCAAAGATATTACCCTGTCCATCCCTTCTGCGGTTCACGGTGAGGAATACACCCTGAACTGCCTGGCGGATGCAGACTGGGTGACCATTCCCTTTGCCATCCCCGCCGGGGATTTTCTGGTTGAACTGCAAATTGCCCGCTGACCGCGCGTTCAGCCCGGTCTTTTCGGCACCTTAACCCTCGCCTTCCGGTGGCGTTTGACGTATGATGCTACCCCGGCCGGCGGGTGATGGTCTCCAGGAGGAACCTTTGCAGGAAGAACTGCAACAGATAATCGTCAGTACAACCCGTGAGATTTTTGACACCATGATCCCCATGGACCTGTCTGCCGGGCCTCCGGCCACGGCACAGGTTCAGTCGTTTCGCTGCCACGTATCGGGTATCCTCGGCTTTTCCGGGGATATCCGCGGCATGGTGACCATTCACTGTCCGGATGCCGTCGCCATGGCCATTACGGCGAATTTTCTGGGCATGGATGTCAAGGAGGTCAACGACGATGTGATTGACGCGATCGGCGAGTTGGCCAACATGGTCACTGGTGGCATCAAAGAGGCGTTCAGCGCCAACAACCAGGACATCAAGCTGTCCGTGCCCACCGTGGTCGCGGGCAAATCCTACAACATCAACAATCTGACCGACGCCGACTGGGTGATCATCCCCTTTACCGTAGCGGAAGGGACCTTCCTGGTTGAACTGAAGATCAAACCGCAAAAGTCCTGACACGCAGAGCTTGCATGACGACCAAGGTAGCTGTAGAAAAAGTACTCAACGCCAGCATTGAAAACATCGAAGAAGAAATCTCCGGCCTGCTCGGCGCCGAAGTCACTCTGCAGAAACATCGCAGCCGGCCCGTCTCGCGGGCTGATTTCTTCTCCGGTCCACGGGACTACTTCGTCGTTTCCAAGCTGGAAGTCTCCGGCGGGCTCAAGGGCACCACCTACCTTGTTCTCGATCTGAAAGCGGCAATCACCCTGGGCTCCACCCTGGTCATGCTGCCCCAGGATCTTATCAACAAGCGCCTTATGAAGGCCACCCTGGAGGAAGAGGAAGCCGATGCCTTCGGCGAAGTGGCCAATATCATTGCCGGGGCCTATTCCAACACCTTCGCCAAACACTTCCCCCACAAGCTGCACTTCAAAAAGACCCAGGTCAAATCCTACATCCCGGAGGAGATGGATCCGGTTTCGGACGAGCCATTTCCGGAAGGCCGCTATTATCTGTCGACCTCCGAGCTGATGCTTAAGGGGAAAAGCCTCGGTCAGCTTGAAGCCCTCTTTCCGTTGGATCTGTTGGAATACCAGGAGAACGAAACAGCCGCCGCTCCGGTCAAACCTGACGACAAAACGGAGGACAAGAAAAAAGCGGAGTCTTCCGCCGCGGCACCGGGTTGGCCGGCGGCGGCCGAAGCCCCCCCAGAAGCGCCTGCGGCTGCGGCTGCCGAACCTTCCCCTCCGAATGAAGCCCCCGGCATCACCGCCAAGGACATTGAGAAGACCCTGCAGACTGGCTTCAACCAGATCGAGGAGGAGCTCGGGGCCTTCCTCGGTCAGGAAATCACCTTTTCAGGCTACAGCGGCCGGGTTGTCAGCAAGCAGGCCTACCTGACCCTGCCGAGGGATTACTCCGTCTCCACCACCCTGGCCGTTTCCGGTGATGCCAGCGGCGAGGCCTACCTGGTGATCGACCTGAAGAGCGCCATCACCCTGGGGGGAACCCTGATCCTGCTGCCACCGGAGACCATCGCCAAAAACCTGCGAAAATCTCTGTTGGAAGGGGAAGAGAAAGATGCCTTCGGCGAAATCAGCAACCTGATTGCCGGCACCTACAGCCAGATATTCCCCAAGATTTTTCCGCGCAAGATCCGTTTTGTCAAAACCGAGGTGGAAACCTTTGTCCCCGAGGAGACCGATGCCCAGGGTCTCTCTCCCTTCCCTCCCGACGACTATTATCTTTCGTCCTGCTCCATGCGCATGGGCAGCAAGGACCTGGGACAGCTGGACATTCTGATCCCCCTCTCCATCCTGGGCTATGTCCCTCCCGAGCAGCGCAAGGCGACGCCCCAAGCGGCCCCCGTTGCTCAAGAGTCCTCTTCTTCCGGTCCCGGCACGGCCGAGGCCACCGTTCCCACTCCCCCTGAACCGCAGGATGACTCCGGCACCGGGGCGGCCATCGTGGTCGCCGAGGAGATAAAAGACGCGGAACCTTTTGTCAAAAACTTGACAGGGGCAGGGTATCAATGTAAACATTTCACATTCCAAGAAAACTTTAACGAGGCGTTTGCCACCAGCGACGCCCGTATCGTTTTCCTGGTTATGCGGGATGTAAATTCTCAGAGCCTGGCCGCCATCATCAAGGTGCGGGCCGCCCTTAAAAAAGGGCAACCGCTGATCGCCGCCGGCCCCCAGTGGACCCGGTCCAGCGTGATCAAGGCCGTTAAATATGGCGTCACCGATATTCTGGTGACCCCAGGCGACGGCGGCGAGATCGTGCAGAAAGCCCAGGCCCATCTGAGCACCTCTCAGGCGCAATCCCGCTAAAAGGCAGTATCCCGCCAAATTGCCGGCTGGTGTCTTCGAGACCCGCCAGGTTGACCCCATCTCTAGCCCATGGAGACCTGCGTGCGCAGTATTCTACTGGTTTCTTCCGATCTTGCCGGGCGACAGGCCCTCGCCATCAAATTGCGCAAGGACATCGAATGCATGGTCATCGAGGCTGACAATCCCGCCATGGCTCTGCAGGCCGTGGATAGCCTCGACATCTCTCTGCTCATTACCGACATCTTTCTGCCCGACAAGAGCGGACTGGTACTTATGCAGGAGATTCGCCAGCGCTACCCGGCGGTGATGGCCATTATCAGCCTGCCCGCGGACAACCGCCAATACATTCTCGAAGCGTTGAATGCCGGGGCCCTCTTCTACATCAACAGTCCTTTCGATCTGGAGGAGGCGGTCATCGTTGCCGCCCGCAGTCTGACGCATCACGATCTGCAGACCCACAAAGAGAGCAAGGGGGCCAAGATCCGCAAAAGCGAAGGATTTCATGGCATCATCGGCAGGTCGCCCAGGATGCAGAAGCTTTTCAGCCTGGTAGAGAAAATCGCCGATGATGGCATGAGTACGGTGCTCATCCAAGGAGAGAGTGGTACCGGCAAAGAGCTCATTTCCAAGGCCATTCATGCCTTGAGCCCCCGGGACGGCAAGAACTTTGTTCCGGTGAACTGCGCCGCCATCCCCGACGAACTGCTGGAGAGCGAGCTGTTCGGCTATGAAAAGGGAGCCTTTACCGGCGCCAACCAGGCCAAGAAGGGTCGGGTGCAGTACGCCGATGGCGGTACGCTTTTTCTGGATGAAATCGGCGACATGAAGCCCAATCTGCAGGCCAAGCTGCTGAGGATTCTGCAGGAGAAAGAATTTGAACCGGTCGGTGGCGTCAAACCGGTCAAGGTCGATGTACGGGTGGTGGCCGCCACCCATCGGGACCTGGAAAAAGCGGTTAAAGAAGGCACCTTCCGCGAAGACCTCTATTACCGGTTAAGCGTCGTCCCCATAACCATCCCGCCGCTGCGCGATCGCCGGGAAGACATCCCTGTTCTCATCAAGAAATTCATGCAGGTGTACAACCGCGGCAAAAAGCACCCCCTGCAGGGATTTTCGACTGAAGCCATGCAAGCGCTGATAGCCTATCCCTGGCCCGGCAATGTACGCGAACTGGAAAACCTGGTGCAACGGCTGGTCATCCTGCACGGAGGCGAAACCATTCAACTGGCAGACCTGCCGGAGAAATACACGGAAAACCTGCCTGAAACTTTCAATCTGGCCCCGGAGATAGATACCCCGGACACGGATGAAATGCAGGAAGGGGCCGATTTCAACACCCGGGTCAGCGAATTCGAGGACCGGCTCATTCTTCAGGCCCTGATGAAAACGGGCGGCAACAAGAAAGAAGCGGCGCAATTGCTCAACCTCAAACGCACCACTCTGCTGGAAAAGATCAAGAAGAAACAACTCGACAAGTTGATCACCGACAATCTCTTGGAAAAAAGCTGAAGAGGGCGTCGTCACGCTTTGATACAAAAGAAAACGGGGGCCGCAACTGAGAGCGGTCCCCGTTTTTTTTTTCGTCAGGTCAACGGGGCGGTAGCGTCTACCCCTTCAGCTTCGCCGTCAGCGCCGGCACGAACTGTTTGAGGTCGGCCACGACCAGCACGTCGGCGACTTCGCCGATGGGCGCATCCTTGTCCGTATTGATAGCGACAATAAATCCCGACTTTTTCATCCCTGCCAGGTGCTGAATCGCCCCGGAAATGCCACAGGCCACATAAAGCTTCGGTGCCACGGTCTGCCCCGTCGTGCCCACCTGCCGGCTGTGATCGGCCCAGCCCGCATCCACCACGGGGCGGCTGGCGGCGTATTCGCCGCCAAGGGCTTCGGCCAGGGCGGCGACAAGGGCCATATTTTCCGGTTTGCCGATGCCGCGCCCGGCACTGACGATGACTTCGGCCTTGGCCAGATCGACCTCGGCCTTCTCCGCCTCTTCGTAGCCTAAAAACTCCAGGGAAGCGGATGTCGTTGTCGTCAGTTTCTCCAGGTGGGGCGTCCCCGAGGGTGCCCCTTGGGGGTTGAATGCGCCGGCCTGCAGCGTCAGCACCGTCACCGGGGCTTCGCCGGCAAGGCGTCGCCGCAGCTTGGCGTTGCAGGCCGGCACCACGTAATCGCCCTCTTCGCCGATCTCCACGACCTCGGAGATCTGAGGAGCCCGCAAGGCCAGCGCCACGCGGGGGGCGAGATCCCAGCCATAGGAGGAGTGGGAAAAGACCACCAGGTCGGGTTTTTCCTTCTCCACCACCGACAGGATCAGCTCCCGGTGGCCCTCGGGATTGTATTCGCCGCAGTCCGTGGCCTCCGCCAGATAGAGGGTGCCGTCATAGGCCGGCTGGACCTGTTCACTACCGGCCAGGAACATGACCGTTTCTGCCCCCAGTTTGTCGGCGAAGGCCAGCAGTTCGTAGGTGGAACCCATCAGGGTTCCATCTCTGTATTCGGCAATCAGCAGTACTTTCATATGGCGCCTCCCCTATTTGAGAACCGTGGTCTTTTCCTTGAGAATCCGCACCAGCTTGTCGGCCAGTTCTGCCGCGTCCCCTTCGAGCACCAGGCCGCCGCCCTTTTTGCTTGGCGGATACATATTCCGGGTGCGGACCAGCGCCTCGGCCGGCGCCAGGGTGGCGACCTCGACGACGGTCAGCTCCTTTTTCTTGGCCTTCATGATATTGGGCAGGGTCGGGTAGCGCGGCGTGTTAAGACCCAACTGGCAGGTCACCGCCGCCGGCAGGCCCAGACGCACCTTGGCCCGGTTGCCCCCTTCCAGTTCTCTTTTGACCGTGATACGGCCGTCCTCGAAGCCGAACTCGACAACGGTGGTCACTACCGCCATCTTCAGCATCTCACCGACCAGCACCCCGACCTGGGCCGAGCCCCGATCCTGCGACTGCATACCGAAGAAGAGGACGTCGAAGTTTTGCTCCCGAGCCACACCGGCAATGAGGGTGGCGATCTGGAAAGGGTCCTTGTCGTGACTGAGTTCATCCTTTACATGGATGCCCCGGTCACCCCCCATGGCCAGGGCCTTCTTGATCGTCTCCACCACCCGATCCGGGCCGATGGACAAGACGGTGATGTCCGCCTCCCCCACCTGCTCCTTGAGCCGTACGGCCTGCTCCACAGCGTATTCGTCGTACTCATTCATGCGCCAGGCCAGGTCGGCACTGTCAATCCAGGTACCGGCGCTGTTCACCGCAAACTTCGATTCCATATCGGGTACCTGCTTGACACACACCAGGATTTTCATAGGCTGCCTCCCCTTGCATAATGTTAGTCAACGCGATTTCGGCCCGTTTCGGCGCCTTACTCAACGGACCAGGCGCTCCAGCAGAATCTCAGCCAGGTCTTTGGTCGCCAGCCGCCCCTCCAGATCCGCGCCCTTGACACCGTCCTCGAACATGGTCAGACAGAAGGGGCAATTGGAGACGAGCAACGGCGCCCCCGTGTCGGCGGCCATGGCCACCCGGCGGTTGTTGATGCGCGAGCCCAGATTCTCTTCGGCCAGAATACGGCCGCCCCCGGCGCCGCAGCAGAAGCTGTTCGCCTGGTTCTGCGACATTTCAGCCAGGCGGCCGCCAGCCGCCGCCAGCAGCGTGCGCGGCGCCTGATAGATGTCATTGTAACGCCCCAGGTAGCAGGAGTCGTGACAGGTGGCGGCAAAAGCCTCGGGGCGCAGCTTGAGACGTCCTTTTTCCAGTAGGCGTTCGAGAAAGACCGTGTAGTGCTCGACCTCCAGCCCCAGACCGAGATCCTGATAGTCCTTGGCCAGGGTGTTGAAGCAGTGGGGGCAGGTGGTGACCACTTTTTTCACCCCGTACCGGCGCAGGGTTTCCACGTTTTCCGCCGCGAGGCTCTGGTAGAGATACTCATTGCCGATTTTGCGCAGAGGCTCCCCGCAGCACTTCTCCTCCTTGCCCAATATGCCCACCTTGACGCCCGCCGCCTGGCACAACCGGATGAAACTGCGGGCGACGGCGATGTTGCGCTTGTCGAAAGAGGCGTAGCAGCCGACGAAATAGAGGACATCGACATCGGCATCTTCGGCCAGGGTCTTCACGCCCAGGTCGGCGGCCCAATCGCCGCGGGAGGCATAGGCCATGCCCAGGGGATTGCCGTTGACCTCCGTGTTCTCGGCGGCGGTCATCACCTCCTCGCCGGGAAAAGCCCCTTCCATGAGCACCAGATGGCGGCGCATGTCGAGGATTTTGGGCACATGCTCGATGACGGCCGGACAGATATCCTGACAGGCCCGACAGGTGGTACAGGCCCAGAGGGCTTCGGTGGAGACGGTCTCGATGAGGCTGTTCTCGGGGAATTGGAAAGCCGTCTCCCCGATCTGATTGACGATCTTCATGGGCGACAAAGGCTTGTCCGTGGCAAAGGCGGGACAGCGATCCTGACAGCGTTTGCACAGGGTGCAGGCATCGGCGTCCAAGACATCTTTCCAGGATAAATCCGGAACACGGGCCACGCCAAAACTCTCGGCCTCCTCGTCCTCCAGATCGAGGGTAACCATCTTGCCCCGGGGCCCGCGATCGGCCAGCAGATAATTGGCGCTGGTGGTGAAAATGTGGCGGAACTTGGTAAAGGGGATGAGAGCGATAAAAGCAACTCCGAGCAGCAGGTGCCCCCACCAGAGACCAACATGCATACTGCGCAGCGTTTCCTCCCTAAGGCCAGCCAGGGAGACCGCCACGACTTTCCCCACCGGGCTCCAGGCCGCCAGCGGCGTGCCGAGTTCCGTCACAGCCATGCGGGCGCCTTCGATGAGAAAACCGCTGATCAGAATGGCAAATAGCAGCCCATGCATGAGGGCGTCGTCCCGTCCCGTTTCCAGCCCCTCGGGCCGTCGCAGGTAACGCCGCACGAACAGGCCGCCGAGCATGAGCAGGGCGACCAGGCCGGCTACATCCAGGACCAGGGAGAAACCTTTGTAGAAATTGCCCTGGAGAAAGCGGACATCAAACAAGGGCTCGGTGAAATCGGCCTGGAGAAGGATGAGACAGGTGCCAATAAACAGGAGGAAAAACCCCCAGAAGAAGAGGCCGTGGGCCGTGCCGGCTCCCGGCACGCGCATGACTTTCCCCTGCAGCAGCACCCCTTTGACCATGTCCAGCAGCCGCTCTTCCAAAACGTCGGTCCGGTTCACGGGGCGTCTCCCCTGACGATACACCCGGACGCGCTGCCAGAACCCCCACAGCAGGACGGCCACCGCCATAAGCGCCAACACATACATGGGCACAAGCACCAGTGCCCCCTGGCCGATATTCCAGTAAATCTCCCGTGTAAATTCCATAGCAGGCCCTCCTGCTCAAACCTTTACCACGACCTTACGTTAAGGTCAAATTATTTTATAACATCATTTTACTTTTATATAACTTATTTATGGAAAGGTCTTTTTTCGATTGACAACCCGTTATCCCGGTGATAATCAAACCAATAAAACCTTACGTAAAGGGAAGACTATGACCTCAACATCGGCTGAACTGGTCCAGATCGGCGAACTCGCCATCCGCCTCGGCATCACGACGCGAACCATCCGTTACTACGAAGAGATCGGCCTGATGGGCCCCTCCGAACGACTGGGAGGCGGCGCCAGGCTCTATTCTCGCAACGATATTCTGCGCCTCAAGTTTATCCTCAAAATGAAGGATTTGGGGCTGAGCCTCAAGGAAATGCAGGAATTGTCCCGCAACTTCGACACCCACAACCAGGATTTCAGCACCATCACGCCCCAACTGCTGGAGATGCTCGACCTGCATATCAACAAAGTCGATGAAAAGATCTCCCGCCTCGCCTCCCTGCGCAAGGATATCGTCGACTACCGCGCCCGCATTCAAGGCATCCTGGCGGAACAGTCGGCCGGCAAGACCACCTAGTCGGACGCCAGAAAAAGGTCCGTATGCAGCGGGTGCCCCGGCGAGACGGCGTAGCCCTCGAAATCCTTCACCCCCTCTTCACGCAGCACTTCCTCGTCAATGAAAAAACGGCCGCTGCAGACTGCCGACGGCCGACAGATCACGGCATGAGCCGCATCCGCCACAATCTCCGGTGTCCGACAGGCCTCGGGCGGCACCAGACCACCCAGCATGGCCAGCGCGGCGGTGTGAATGACCGTCTTCGGCCAGAGGGCGTTGACCGCCACCTTCCCCTGAAACTCGGCCGCCATCCCCAGCACGCACAGGCTCATACCGTACTTGCTGATGGTATAAGCGGTGTGATCCTTGAACCAGCGCGGGCTCAGATCGAGCGGCGGTGACAGATTCAGGATATGCGGGTTGTCCCCCTGCAGCAGGTAGGGCAGGCAGGCCTGGCTGGCCAGAAAGGTGCCGCGCACGTTGACCTGAAACATGAGATCAAGACGCTTGGGCGGCGTCTGAAGCGTGCCGGCCAGATAAATGGCGGAGGCATTGTTGACGAGGATATCGATACCGCCGAAAGTTTCCGCCGCCTGCGCCGCCGCGGCGGCCACCTGCTGTTCGTCGCGAATATCCATTTGCAGCGCCAGGGCGCGGCCGCCGGCGGCTTCGATGTCAGCCGCCACGGTATGGATGGTGCCGGGCAGGCGGGGATGAGGCCGGCTGCTTTTGGCGGCAATGACGATGTTGGCGCCGTCGCGGGCGGCCCGCAGCGCGATGGCCGCGCCGATGCCCCGACTGGCGCCGGTAATGAACAGAGTTTTGCCCTTCAGACTTCCCATACCATCCACTCCTTTTTTATCAGCGCTCTTTGCCTTGCAGCATGCCGGCCTTGAGACGAGCGTCCGCCGGCTTGTCCCCCAGATAGATCCCCAGCACCGCCTCGGCAAAAGCCGGTGAGCGCAGCGTTCCCAACAGCTCGCCATTGTGGCGGGCCGCCACGGTGCCGTCGCCGCCCAGTTCCAGCTCTACCCGGTCACCCCGCACGAAATCCCGGCCGAACCAGCCCAGAAACGCCTGGGCCTCCTCTCCGGCGGCCAGGGCAGCGGACTGGTTGGCGAGCCCTTCGCGGAAGGCTTCGATAA
Organism: Desulfuromonas sp. KJ2020; assembly: GCF_024197615.1. Taxonomy (NCBI): domain Bacteria; kingdom Pseudomonadati; phylum Thermodesulfobacteriota; class Desulfuromonadia; order Desulfuromonadales; family Desulfuromonadaceae; genus Desulfuromonas; species Desulfuromonas sp. KJ2020. The sequence continues at coordinate 24,237 of NZ_JAKUKE010000004.1, read as the reverse complement.
TTTTTTCCTTTTCCACCTTCTTGTAGAGAAAGTCCATGCGGATGAGCTTGGCCCCGGGACTGGCCAGGACTTCCGACAGACTATGCACGGGCGTGGCGGTATAGAGAGAACCGATATAGATATCGAAGAAGAGTTTCTTGCGGATGCCGTGGCCGTTGTGGTGCAGGGTTTCTCCCTGAACCTCCAGCCGGTCCGGCAGTTGAACGCCTTCGACTTCGACCGCCAAGGTCGGCAGTGGCGCCAGCAGCAGCAGGGACAGCAACAGACGAACGATCATAAATCCTCCCCTTTGTTGGTTGAGTGGCCCTGTCCCTGGCTGAACCGGTCCAGCAGCCCCAAGACCGCCAGCGCTTCCTGCAGCCGCCAAGGTTCGGCCAGGTAATCGCGCATGAAGACCACTTCCGAGGCTTTCAGGTAGGCGATAAAAGGATCCGGAGCGGGGACGGGAAGCATGCGTTCCAGCACCCGGGCCACGGGCAGCTCGACCGGAAAGGCCGCCACCTTGGCGGCCCGCTGGACGAGCTTGTTGACATAGAACAGGATCGTCTCCTCCAGCCCGGTCACATAATCCCGATGCCCGGGCCGAATGCGCAGTCCCTGCAGTGCCTGCAGTTTTTTGAGGCTGTCGCAGTAAGCCCGGTAGTTGGCAAAGCGCCCCTGCAGGGTCTGCAGGTCAAAGTCGAGCAGCGGCGCCTGAAAGATGTGACGCAGCAGGATATCGCCCGTCACCGCGCAGCCATTGGCCTGATAGACCAGGTCGCTCTGGCAGTGGCCCGGCGCCGCCAGCACCCCGATGCCGAGGCGGGCCGGCACGTCTGAATCCTCGACGATCTCCATCCGCTTGGGCAGGCGGGGAAAGAGTTCGCTGCGTTCCAGCCCCCGGCGAAAAGCGTCGACAAAGCCCGGCGCGAAGCCCAGCTGTCTCAGCTCATCCTCCATGAACGCCAGGCGCTGTGCATGATGACGCATCTTGAGCGCGTCCAGGCGCGGCACATAGATGACGGCGTCGCTGTTTTCAGCGATAAAACCCGCCAGCCCGTAGTGGTCCACGTGACAATGGGTAATAAACACATGACGCAGCCGCGCGAGGTCGACACTGCGGCACAGGGCCTGCCTCCCCTCCTCCGTGGGCGGGCCGGTATCGAACAATACCGGCTCGCCCTGGAGTTCCGTCGCATAGAAATGGACCTCACCCACCATGTAGGGTGTGTTGACCGTGTGCTTGCGCAGGCTTTCCTCCCCTGGAGACTCGGGAACAGGCGCAAAAACGGGCTTATCCGCAGGCATCATGAGGGCCCTGTGGCTCACTGAAAAATATACTTTTCAGCGCTGATGGCCTCTTCGGCCAGTCGCCGCTTGGCCGGCAGCAGACCCGTGGCGTCATAACGGGTGTAGCGGCGGATGCCACTGAGCATCATGGTCAGATTATCCCCTTCTTCCACATAGAAGGCTCCCCGCCTGGCCGCTGTTCCCACCTCCTCCGCCGTTCGGAAAGCGCAGACCTTCACCACCGCCGCTAGCAGTTCCTGGCGTTTGTCACTGGCTTTGACCAATGACTTTTCTGCCCGCAACACGGCGCTCTCCAGGGCGAAAATTTCGATGGCGATATCGGCGGCGGCCGTGAGAATCTCCTGCTCATCCTGCAGGCGCATGAGGTACTTCTGCACCGCCGCGCCGGCCAGCAGCAGGAAGACGGCCTTGAGATTCTTGAGCAGCACCTTCTCGCGGGCAAAAGGCAGGCTGTCGTCGATCTCCTCGAAGCTGGGCGTCATCAGGCCTTCCAGGGCTTTCATGGCTTCCTTCTGCAGGGGCAGCTCCCCCTTCATGGCTTTGCGCAGGATCATGCCGGGGATGAGCAGACGGTTAACCTCGTTGGTCCCCTCGAAGATGCGGTTGATGCGCTCGTCCCGGTAGTAGCGTTCGGCCGGATACTCGCTGACGAAGCCGTAGCCGCCGTGGATCTGCACCACCTCATCGACGACCTCGGCCAGTACCTCGCTGCAGTACACTTTGGAGATGGCGCACTCGGTGGCGTATTCCTCGATTCCCTTCTGATAGAGATCGTAGTAGTTGTCCACCCCTTTATCTAGTGTGGCCAGGCGGTTATCGAGCAGACCGGCCAGACGGTAGACGAGGGATTCGGAGGCGAAGGTGGCGGCGGTCAGGTTGGCGAACTTCTCCTGTATGGCCCCGAAAGAGGCGATGGGCTTGCCGAACTGCTTGCGCTCGTTGGCGTAGCGGATCCCTTCGGCCAGGGCCATCTTGGCGGCGCCGGTCACCCCGGCGCCCAGCTTGAAACGGCCGACATTGAGGACGTTGAAGGCAATCTTGTGCCCCTTGCCGACTTCACCAAGGACATTTTCCACCGGCACCTTGCAGTTATCGAGAATGATCTGGGTGGTGGAAGATCCCTTGATGCCGAGCTTCTTCTCTTCGGCCCCGATCACCAGCCCGTCGAAATCCCGCTCCACCAGAAAGGCGGTGAAGTGCTCCTTGTCCACCTTGGCGAAGACGGTGAAGAGCTGGGCGAAGCCGCCGTTGGTAATGAACTGCTTGGTGCCGTTGAGCAGGTAATATTGGCCGTCCTCCGACAGGGTGGCCGTGGCCCGCGCCCCGAGAGCGTCGCTGCCCGACTCGGGCTCGGTCAGGCAGTAGGCCGCGATCCACTCGCCGCTGATGATCTTCTCCAGATATTTCTCCTTCTGGGCGGCGGTGCCGTAGTAGATCAGCGGCAGGGTGCCGATGCCGGAATGGGCGGCGTAGGCCACCGAGAAGGAGCCGGCGTAGGATATCTTTTCGCCGACCAGCATGCTGGTGGCCTTGTCCAGCTCCAGGCCACCGTATTCCTCCGGGGCGTCGATCATGAGCAGGCCGAGTTCGCCGGCCTTGCGCATCCCCTCCACCACCAGGTCGAAGTTCTGCTGGTCGATCTCCTCGATATGGGGAGCGATGTCGTTGGCGACAAACTGCTCGGTGGTTTCACCGATGGCCCGCTGCTCGTCGCTAAAGTCCTCCGGGGTGAAGACCTCGTCCTTTGTCACCTCGGTTACCAGAAACTCTCCGCCCTTGAATAATCGTGTCGTCATAAGTCACCTCATTTCAGGATTCAGGCTGGCGGCTAGCCGAGCCGCTCGAAGATGCCGGCCGCGCCCATGCCGCCGCCGATGCACATGGAGACCATGCCGTATTTTTCGCGACGTCGCCCCATCTCCGCCAGCAGAGTGGCGGTCAGCTTGGCTCCGGTGCAGCCGAGAGGATGGCCGAGGGCGATGGCGCCGCCATTGACGTTGACGATTTCGGGATTCAGCTTCAGCTCACGGACCACGGCCAGAGCCTGGGCGGCAAAGGCCTCATTGAGTTCGACCAGGCCGAGGTCATCCTGCTTGAGTCCGGCCATTTTCAGGGCCACGGGCACCGCCTCTACCGGCCCGATCCCCATGATCTCCGGCGGCACGCCGCGGGCAGCGAAAGAGAGGAAGCGGGCCACGGGTTCCTTGCCCGTCTTCTTCAGATAGTCCTCCGACACCACGAGCACGCTGGCGGCGCCGTCGGTCATCTGCGAGGCGTTGCCCGCCGTCACTGTCCCCCCGACCTTGAAGGCCGGCTTGAGCCGGGCCAGCCCGTCAAGGCTGGTGTCAGCCCGTACACCGTCATCGGCGGCGACCGTCTCCCGGCTTTTCGCCACCTTACTGCCGGTCAGAGTCGCCGTCTCGACGTCGACGGGGATGATTTCATCGGTGAAGCGTCCTTCCGCCTGGGCCTGGGCGGCTTTCTGGTGACTGGCCAGGGCGAAGGCATCCTGATCGTCCCGTGAGACCCCATACTTTTCCGCCACCAGCTCCGCCGTGATCCCCATGGAGACGTAGGCTTCCGGCCACTGACTGACCAGCGTCGGGTTGGCGCTGAACTTGTTGCCTCCCATGGGGACCGTGGTCATCGATTCGACCCCACCGGCCAGGATGCAGTCGGCAAAACCCGCCATGATGCGCTCGGCGGCCAGGGCGATGGCCTGCAGCCCCGATGAGCAGAAACGGTTGATGGTCTGGGCCGGCACCTGGTAGGGCATGCCCGCCCGCATGGCGGCCACGCGGGCCACGTTCATGCCCTGCTCCCCTTCGGGGAAGGCGCAGCCGAGAATCACGTCGTCGACGGTCATCGCCTCGATGACCGTGCGCTCCAGCAGACCTCCAATGGCGGCGGCGGCCAGGTCATCCGGGCGCATGTCCTTGAATTTTCCTTTGTGTGCCCGGCATCCCGGGGTCCGGTAGGCGGCCAGTATATAGGCGTTTCTCATGGAAACCTCCAATTGCGTGTGTGTGTCGATGGTGTCGGTCTAAAAGAGACGGCTGGCTCAGTTGCGCAGCGGCTTGCCCTTCTTGAGCATGTGCTGAATGCGCTCTGCCGTCTTTTTATTGCCACAGAGTTTAAGGAACCCTTCGCGCTCCAGTTCGAGCAGGTACTGCTCGCTGATCGGCGTGCCGGCAGGGACGTCGCCGCCGGTGATGATGCCGGCGATAACGCCGCCCATCTCCGCCTCGTAAGGAGTGACAAAGCCCCCCTGCTGCAGGTTCCACAGCTGGCTGCGGATGCTGGCCGCCACGCTGCGTCCCGCCGCCTTGACCCCCTCTTCGGGGCGGCCCGGCCGGTAGTTGCGGGCGAGAGCCAGCACCTTCTGCTTGGCATCGGCAATGAGACGGTCGGCGTTCATGCTGATGGCGTCGCCCTCGTCCATGTAGCCCAGCTCATAGAGTTCGGCGGCGCTCATAGAGACCTTGGCCATGCCGATGTTCTGGAAGAATTTGAAGACGAAGGGAGAGACGTCGGTGCCGTAGGTCGCCGCCAGGCGGGCCGCGCGCAAGGCCATCTCCTTGGTGCCGCCGCCGGCAGGCAGGAGGCCGACGCCGATTTCCACCAGCCCCATGTAAGTCTCGGCGTGGGCGGCGATGGCGTCGGCATGAATGCAGAATTCACAGCCGCCGCCGAGGGCCAGACCGAAAGGCGCCGACACCACCGGGATGGGAGAATATTTGATGGCCATGGTCGCCTTCTGGAAGGCCCGCACCGCCAAATCCACATCTTCGTAGGCGCCTTCGGCCAGGGCCACGGCCAGCATCATCAAATTGGCCCCCACCGAGAAATTGGCGCCCTGGTTGCCGATGACCAGGCCGACGCCGTCAGCCTCGGCCCGAGCCAGAGCCTTGTGGGTCATGCTGAGGATGTCGCCGGTGATGGCGTTCATCTTCGAATGGAACTCCAGGCCGAAGACGCCGTCCCCCAGATCGATGACGGAGCAGTTGGCGTTCTTTTCCACCACGGCCCCGCCGCGCTTGAGAATATCCAGCCGGATCTGCCCGGGATCCAGGGCCACCGGCCGGTACTCCCCGGCGGCCAGGTCGTAGGCCTGCTTCACACCGTCTTCGAAACGGTAGAAGGACTCGAGGCGGGTCAGCACCGCGGGGATTTCGACGCCGTCCTGCTGTGCCCGTTTGACGAAGGCCGCCACCCCGATGGCGTCGAACATCTCAAAGGGACCGATCTCCCAGTTGAAGCCCCAGCGCATGGCGTTATCGACATGGACGATATCATCGGCGATCTCGGGCAGACGACGCAGAGTGTAGAGCAGGGTGTCGCGCAGGCTGCGCCAGGCGAACTCGGCCCCCTGGTCGGCACCACTGACCACCATCTGCAGACGCTTGGCCGGATCGTCGATCTGGCGGGCCGCGTCGACGGATGCGAAACGGGGACGCGCCGACGGCTGGTAGTCGCCTTTGCGGTAGTCGTAGTAGAAGATCTGCGAGCCCCCTTCCCCTTTTTCCTTGCGGTAGAAGCCCTTTTTGCTCTTGTTGCCGAGCAGCCCTTTGCCGACCATGTCCTGCATGAACTCGGGCACCCGAAAGACCTCGCGCTCCTCGTCGTCGGGCAGCAGTTCGTAGGAATTGTTGCCGACATGCACCAGGGTATCAAGCCCCACCAGGTCGGCGGTGCGAAAGGCGGCGCTCTTGGGCCGAGCGGTGGCGGGACCGGCCACGGCGTCCACTTCCTCCACTGTCATCCCCATCTCAAGCATGTGCTGCACCGACTTGAAGATGGCATAGACGCCGATGCGATTGGCGATAAAGTTAGGCGTATCCTTGGCGGCGACCACCCCCTTGCCCAGGCGCTGACGGAGGAATTGGGTCATCGCCTCGAGCACCTGCGGATCCGTCTGCTGGCACCCCACCACTTCGAGCAGGCGCATGTAGCGGGGCGGATTGAAGAAATGGGTCACCAGAAAGTTTTGGCGCACCGCCTCAGGCAGGGCCTGCGCCATGGCGTTGACGGAAAGCCCGCTGGTATTGGTGGAGAGAATGGCTCCTTCCTTGAGGTTGGGCGCCACCTGCTCGCGAAAGAGCGTCTTTTTGATGTCCAGATTCTCCACCACCACTTCGACTACCCAGTCGCACTCCCGCAGACGGGTCATGTCATCCGCGAAGTTGCCCACCTCCACGCGGCGGGCGTACTCTTTCACATAGAAGGCCGCCGGCTTCATGCGCGCGGCCGCCTCCAGTCCGTCCGCAGCGAGACGATTGCGCACCGCCGGGCTGTCCAGAGTCAGTCCTCGCGCCTTCTCTTCCTCTTTCAGCTCGCGGGGGACCATGTCGAGAAGCAGGACGTCCAGTCCTGCGTTGGCCAGGTGCGCGGCGATGGTGCTGCCCATCACCCCGGCACCGAGTACGGCTACCCGTTTGATCCTTATCATCTGTTTCCTCCATTGTCTGACGCCTCCCTTTCAGGGAAGCCATTGCCGGGTTCCAGATACAATCGATCGATCTTATCCTGATATTTCTGATAGATAACTTTGCGTTTGAGCTTGAGGGTCGGCGTCAGTTCGCCGCCATCCACGGAGAAGTCCCGGGGGATAAGAGCAAACTTCTTGATGGTCTCATAGCTCGGCAGTCGCCCGTTCACGGCGGCGATGCGCTCTTCGAAGAGAGCCAGCACCTTTTCGTTGGAAACCAGGTCCTCCACATCGAAGTAGTGGATATTCTCCTGCTGGGCCAATTCAAGCAGGCGCTCGATATAGGGCGTCAGCAGAGCCACCAGATAGGGGCGGCCGTCGCCGTACACCATGGCCTGCGAGATGTATTTGTCCAGCTTCAGTTCGCTCTCGATGGGCTGCGGGGCGATGTTCTTGCCTCCCGAGGTGATGATGATCTCCTTCTTACGGTCGATGATGTGAACGAAACCTTCGCCGTCGATGCGGGCGATATCACCCGTTTTCAACCAGCCGTCCTGAAAGACCGCTGCCGTTTCCTCCTCGCTGCGGTAGTAGCCCCGCATCACCTGCGGCCCGCGTACCAGCAACTCGCCATCCGCGGCCAGAGCCAGCTCGGTTTTTTCCAGAGCCTTGCCCACCGAACCGAAGCGTAAAGCGTCCTTCGTACTCAGGGTCAGGGCCGGACTCGTCTCGGTCAGGCCGTAGCCTTCAAACACCGGGATACCGATGACCCACATGAACTCGTTGATAGTCTTGTCCAAAGGCGCCCCCCCGCTGATGCAGAAACGCAGCCGCCCGCCGAACTTCTGGCGAATTTTGCGAAAGACCAGACGGTCGGCCAGGCGGTAGCGCAGCGCCAGCCCACCTGCCGGTTGCCTCTTCACATAACGCAGCTCCACATAGCGTCGCCCCATCTCCACGGCGCTAAAAAAAAGGCGCCGCCGCAGCGGATTCATCTGGTGGACGTTCTCGTGAATGCGCGCGTAGATTTTCTCGAACAGACGCGGTACGCAGACCATGGTGGTCGGCCGCACCTCCTGCATATTCTCCACCACCTTTTCCACGCTCTCGGCAAAAGCGACATGGGCGCCCAGCATCAGGGGCGCATGATAGCCCGCCGTCCTTTCCAGCACATGGCTCAGGGGCAGAAAGCTCAGAAACACATCTTCGCGCTGCACGTCCCCCAGCCTTTTGGACCCGTAATAAGCGTCGAAAAGCATATTGCCGTGGCTGAGTACCACCCCTTTGGGCGGCCCGGTCGTGCCAGAAGTATAGATGATGGAGAGGACATCGTCCGGCCCAATGGCCTCGATATCGTCTTCGATGGATTTTTTTTCCGCCGGTGTCAGCGGGTGGGATATTTCAGAGAGTTGATAGAGGGTATAGACGGGAAAGGACAGGTCCCCCATGAACCGTTCGTAGGAGACCACCAGACGGACCCCCGGAATCTGCTCGCGAATCTTGAGCAGCTTCTCGTACTGGACCCGATTGGAGACGAAGACGATCTTCGCCTCGGCGTGGTTGATGACATAAGCCGCCTGCTCCGGCGTGTTGGTGGCGTATATCGGCACGGTGATAGCGCGAGCCGCCTGCGAGCCGATATCCGAAATGGCCCAGCCGGCCCGGTTTTCCGAAAAAATGGCCACCCGGTCGCCCGGGCTGACCCCCGCCTTGCGCAGTCCCCTCGCCGCCATGAGCACCCGTTCGTAGAAGTGCTCGTAGGTCAGGGAGATATACTGCCCCCCTTTTTTGTAGCTGATGGCCGTGCGACCGGCAAACCTGACGGCGTTTTCCCGGATCATCCCCGGGACCGAACGATAAGGCACTTCATGCATGACAGATCCCCCCTTCTTGTCTGCACTCCTGTGTCAAGCTATACACAAACCTTACGTTTACGTCAAGTGGTTTTAAAACAATTTTTTACAAAAATTGCCAAAGCGTCAAATGACGACCAAAAGGCCGCCGCTCTTTGCGAAATAGAGGAATTTAACCCAAACAAGATAGACAAGACTAGGGGATGAACAGCAGAAGGAGCAGGCGGGAATGAATGGAATAAAAACGCTATTATAAAAACTCTTAACGATGAGACAGGCGCTGGAGCGCGGCTTCGATCTGCCGGGCAAAGATCTCCAGAACGGTCGGGTTACGGCCGAGAGGCTCGCTGCAACAAACCTCTCGCGCGCCCAACTGGTGCCGCCAGCTCTGCGGCTGGTCGCCCAGAATATCGGTACGGAGATGGTGACCGGCGGTCAGCAGCAGAGGAACAAAGCGGACGCGGCCGGTTTTCTGTACCAGCGCCCGCAGGCGCTGCAGCGGGGCAAGACCGGGCCAGCCCCTGAGACTCGCCACCACCAGGCGGGGGAAACGGGCTTCCAGTTCTGCCGCCAACCTCTGCAGGCGCTCACGCGCCCCGGCATCGTGCCCACTGCCATGGGCAACCACGACCGTCGGTTCGGCGGCATCGAGGCCGGGCGTCAGTGTATCGATCAACTCCGCCACGGCCGTCGGCGCCTCCAGCAGTGGGCCCCCTGTCTGCACCTGCAGGCTGGCGGGGATACAAGCGACCTCCCCTGCTGTGGCCACGCTCAGCGGCTGCACAACCACAGCGGCAAAGCCTTTCTGCCGCAGGTCATCCAAGATCTGCGGCAGGCCGCGCACCCGAAGCCCTTGATTCTGCAGAACCGCCAGAATACGGGGCGAGTTGAAGGCCCAGCAGAGGGCCTTGTCGGGAAACCGTCGCCGCATCCAGCCGTCGATCTCCTCCAGCACGGCCAGGCCTTCCGGGTCCGTGGTACCGTTGGTGAGCAGGACCAGGGCGGTACGGCTTTCATCCGTCGGTGAGGTTTTGTTTACCGCGGGCAGACTGTCGAGAGGCATGACATCTCCAAGGAGGGGCGGGGTCGAAGAACACAGCGTTTACAGCCTGAGTGTCTTTCTATACCATGGGCGCCATCCATCCACCCCAACAAACGAGCGGATCGAACAATGCGTGAAGACCTGAATCTGGAAGACTATCGTAAATTACTGGAAGAGCGACTGGCCGCCATACGGCAGGCCCGGGACGAACAACGCAAGGAAGGTGATCCGGTGGAGTTGGACCAGACCAGGGTCGGTCGCCTGTCGCGCATGGACGCCATGCAGCAGCAGGCCATGGCCCAGGCCTCGGCCCGCCGCATCGGACAGGAAATACAACGGCTCCACGCCGCCCTCTCCCGTCTGCAGGCGGGCAATTACGGGTATTGTGTGAAATGCGAAGAGGAAATCCCCGCCGGGCGCCTGCAGATAGACCCGGCCACGCCGGTGTGCATCGACTGCGCCAGAGCAGCCGAAGGAAAGTAGATCATTGGTCTAGGAGCGCCGGCCATTACGGACTTTTTGCAGCAATTGGCGAAACTGCTCCGCCAACGGTTCCTCCGAGCGATAGACGCCCTCTTCCTCCAGCAGCCCGATGAGCTCCTGTCGTTCATTGAGCAGCACCTTCAGCTCCGAACGGCGGCAGCTGGCAGCATGGGTGCCGATAGGATGGCCGCACTCCTCGCAGACATCCTCGCCGGCAACCGGGACAACGGGCATATCAGTTACCTTAAACAGCGTCTGCTCACTGTGGCACCGATGACAGCGTCCCTTAATCTTGCGGCCTATATTGATATTGGCGCCCAACTTGCCGGCACACTCAAAGCAGAGCTCTTTCCCCGACCAATCCTTCATTCAAATCCACTTTCAATCATGTTCAACAATGAACCGGCCACACCATTCAGTATCCGCCAAAATCTGAGTGCGGACAAAATACAATAAACCCCATCAAACCTCAAACGTTTCGGTATCTTTCATGGATTAGGCCTTGCCTTTTTGTGTTATCACACAGTTGCGACCATGGGCTTTGGCTTGATAGAGGGCATGATCCACGCGCAGCAGTAAATCCTTCTCCGCTTCGCTCAGCCCCTCTTCAACTCGCCGCAGATCGGCTACACCAAAACTGGCGGTTATCTGCAAGGTACGACCATCCTGCAAGGGTATAGGGTTATCCGCGATCTGCTTTCGAAGACGCTCCGCGACGACTTCAGCCCCGCTTGCATCCGTCTCCGGTAACAGAATCATGAATTCCTCACCACCAAACCGGCTCAGGGTATCACTTTCCCGACGGCAGAGTTCGGCGACATCCGCCACAGTCTTCAGTACGCGATCCCCTATCTCGTGGCCATACGAGTCGTTCACGCGCTTGAAATGATCCAGATCGAACATGATGCAGGCAAGGGGCTTATGGTAACGGAGACCGTTTTTCAGCTCAATACGCAGCCGCTCCAGGAGGTATCGGCGATTTTTCAGGCCGGTCAACTCATCGGTCACCGCCAGGCGATGCAACCGGTCTTCCGCCTCGACCAGCCGAGCACGCAAACCATATACCAGGCGGTAGATAATACCGAGCAGAGAGATGAAGGACAAAATGGCCAAGCCAACAATGAAATAAAGATTTCGCTGTAAAGCCCGTTCAACCTCGCCAATATTGAAACGGACACTGATCCCCCCCCGAACATCGCCGACCTCATATCCCGATGAGTGGCATTCCAGGCAGGAAGATTCAAAAACCAAGGGGGCTATATAGCGAAAATAGATTTCCTCCCCTTGGCGCTCCCGCGCAAAAAACTCTTTTTCACCATACTCAAAACCTGCCAGGGCCGCTCGTTCCAGAGAATCCGGAACATTGCCGGGGTTGACAGGGTTTAGGCTGGTTATACGAAAATCAAAAGTGCCCTCTTTGGCCACCATTTCAGAAATTTCCCGAACCATTAACGCCGGATTTTTCTTGGTGTAGATGGTGCCGTCGACGGCCTGAAAATCAGGGTTGGCAAGATACGGATTGGATTCGACCCCCGGTCCCTTTTCTACATAAACGCCCCCGTATCGTGAATTCCAGTTTCGTGCAAAAATGATGCTCTCAGAGATCCAGCGCCCTTGAGTAAGAAGACCGTCTTCGATGGTCTGTTTGTTGGTGAGGAAAATACCCAGATAAACCGCTGAGATAAACCCCACCATCACCAGAAGCAGGTAAATAAAAAACGAGGTGATCGCGCTTTCCGTCACTTTGGCGTGTAAAAAGCCTGGTTTATGCATAGGGTCTATCTTCCCTCATCGCCTGGGCATAACAATGCCAAACCGAATTTCAAAACAACCGTCAAAATAAACAAAAACCCAACAAGGCACAAACAGTCTTTCATAACAAGACAGGAAATACCCCCCACCATACAGCATTTATGACAGAGGCAAAGAATGCACCTACCAGTCGGACAACACCCTGTTGCCCCGGATATACTCCCGTAGCAGAGCCAGGTCGTCCAGCGGCAGGTCGACAAACTGCACCCCCATGCCGGCAGGAAGATGGGGATTGCAGCGCCCTTCAGAGCGCAGTTCGTTGACCCAGGCGACCCGTCCCCGGCATTGAATGGTGCACCGCGGTGCCGGCAGATCAAATTCCAAACGAAGGGGTGTATTGGGGGGCATCAGGCGCTGTGTTTCGAGAAACATCCCGCCCGAACTCAGATTAACGGAAAAGTCCTCCAGAGCCCTCTCTCCTTCGACGCCAAAACGAACCTTCAGATGGGCAGGGATACGAGGTTCAGGGATGGGCGTAGACGCTAGCTTCTTTTCGATGGAACGCGTTTCATCCATGCGGCACCTCTTGGCAAGAGAAATTGAGACAGAGCATTTTTTTGTTACAGCAGTGGAGGTATATAGCCGCTTTGGCAAAACCACTCTCTCCCAACAGCGTGATTGTCAAACCTTTGACTCGGCACATCCCGGAGATACTGGCTCGGGCAAAATTGCCGGGCACCATTGAATTTAGAGCAAAAAACATTCCATCTTTTCTACTTCCCTGGGATACAATGCCATTTCAGTTTTTAACTGGACCTCAAAAAATATCTCAGAAGGTTTTCTACCGCGACAACTTCGGCCGAGAGCCACCACCGCACTATTTTGTCCGTGCCCAAAATGGACTGCGCTGTCGAAAAGAACCTTATCCGCACGGTCTTGGAAAAACCCAGGGCATCACTTCCATCTCCTTTGACTTCTCTCAAAGAAAGGTCGCCGTTATCCACACGGGCGATTCGGCAAGCATTCTCTAAAAACGGGAAGCCCTGGGTTTGGGCGCACGACTCCTCGAATCCACACCTATTGACGTCGCCAAAAAGTCTGAAGTTGCTACTGCAGCTGGTGCTCGCCTCGGCGCCTTGGGCGAGGTTCTGCTCCGCATCATTCCGGGAAGCGAACCCGTTTCCGAACTCTTGATTGTTATGGGTCTGGTGGCGCTGATGGCCAATGTCACGTCCCTGTTTCTCGACTCCCCCAAAAAAGAACGCGGCGCCCACATGAAAGCAAGCTATATTTTTTTCGCCAACGATGTTATCGTCAACCTGGTTGTCATTATCGCCGGCGGACTCGTCGCCTGGACCGGTTCCCCTAACCTGATTTCATAATCGGCACCATCATCGGCCTGATCGTTCTTAAAGGCGCTCGCCGTATTCTACAGTTCAAGGAATAAAAGAGGTAAATATCCATCCATTGGTCTAGCGCATTTTATGATATGAAGCCCAGAAATGGACGCCTCCTTTCCCGCGTTAACGCTGATTTGACAGCACAAAAAGGCTAAACATCAGGGATGGGTTCTGGTGAATTCTGGCTTTCTTGACCTAAATGCTAAATCTTGCCCTGACAACCGCCTATCGCGTCATCACGCTGGTCGGGCTTCCGATACTCTGATGCCCGTTTAATGCGCATAAAAGGTCATGTCAGGTGATCTCCCTGCTGTCGCCCGGAGAAGCGAATGCCAGGCTTGATCAGAAAAAAACGAGCACGTATCGCCGCTGTCATGCAGCTGCTGGCGCTGTTCGTCCTCCAGGTAGCCCTTCTGACCCCACCAATAGCCATAGCACTGGCGACGGCCAAGCCCTACAACGTCTGTCAGGGAGATCACGCTCTGTGTGGTTGCCCCCCCTCCCGTATTGCCACCGGGACCTGCTGCTGCGCCATAGCAAAGCGACCCGCCTGTTGTCAGAAAGAACCCTCTCCAAACCAAACAGATCAGGGCCCAGCCATCGCATCTCTTCCCTGCGGCATCAGTGACCCGGTTATGATGCAGACCGTGGACGTTTTTCTCATGCCCCGGAAGATCATGACGGTTGCGCTGAATCACCTCGAGAAATACCCGCCGACACCGCCTGAATATCCAATCCACCAGTACCCCAGACCGCAGATCCCTCCCCCAAAGATATCTCCTGTCACCTGAAATCAGATCCCTTTTCGCATGTTATGGGTCACCCCTTTTCACAGGGGCTGGCATGATGGGCATTTTCTATCCTTCCTTCGGGAAGGTCCGAGCCCTTATATCCAAAGACAGGAGACAGACCATTCCATGAAAAAGTCATTGCTTATTCTGGGCGCCCTTGCGGCGCTCAGGGCCGGAACCTGTCCGGCCCAGGAACTCCCCAAGCCATCCACACACGACCTCGAGGGGGTCGTGGTCACGGCGACCCGCACCGAGCGCCAGGTTGATGAGGTGCCGGCGGCGGTCACCGTCATTACCGGTGATGAAATCAAAAACAGCCGTATGCTGGGCATCAAGGAGAGCCTGTCCGGCATCGCCGGCGTGCAATCGGAAACAAAGAACGACGGTTACGATTCCCGCCTTATTATTCGAGGGGCCGGCCTCAAGGCCCGCTATGGCGTGCGCGAAATCATGGTCCTGCTCGATGGCGTGCCAATCACCGATCCCGATGGGCTCTCACGCTTCGACTTCGTCGATACCCAGCTCATTGAACGCATTGACGTGCTCAAGGGCCCCAACTCAACTCTGTACGGCGCCAACGCCGCTGGCGGGGTAGTCAACATCCAGACCGTCAACCCATACGAGGAGATCCGCAGCTTTAAATTAGGCTACGGCAGCAACAATACGACCCTCAGTAACCTCATCTTCAGTAAGAATTTTGACGACACCTCCTACCTGACCCTTTTCGGCACCCGTAAGTCTTCGGACGGCTGGCGCGCCTGGAACGCCTTCGACTCTACCCAAGCTGGCCTCAAATTCGGTCAGCAGGTCAACGCCAGCACATCGGTCGACGTATCCTTGACCTATACCGCCGCCGATCTGCAGCTGCCCGGCAGCCTGACCAGGGAAGAGTTCGAGGAGAACATCCGCCAGCGTACCAGTGAACCCTTCCGCCACAATGGGCGCTATAGCGAGATCTATTTCCTGTCGATAAAAGGGAACAAAGAGTTCACTCATGCATTGACCTACAAGCCGATCTTCTATTACCAGAACTGGAATCACCTGCACCCGGTTCCAGGGGTAATCAATGACGGTGGCGCCCAGGTCTACGGCACCGACCAGCAGCTCACTCTCAAGCATTCCCTGTTTGGTGCGGACGCTACGCTGGTAACCGGCGTGACCCTGCAGATCGACGACTCCGAGGGGGACAAGTACGCCTATCGCGACTACACCACCACGACGGGCGACCCCCTGACCGGGCGCATCACCGCAACCCTCTCAGACAGCAAAGGCGCCAAGATCGAAGAGGATGCCGACACGGTGACCAAATGGGGCGTGTACCTGCAGGAGTCGCTTTCTCTAGGCAAACACTGGCTGGTGGACGCCGGGGTACGTTTCGACCAGGTTCTCTTCGATATTTCTGCCGACATCACCCAGGAATATTCCTGGAGCACCGGCAATTACGTGACTCCCGACGACCCGCACATCGACATCAGCGAGACCTACAACTACGTCAGCCCGCGCATCGGCGCGGTCTTCAAGCTGACCGACGAGGTGAACCTCTACGGCAACATCTCAACGGGCTTCCAGACGCCTCAATCCACCGAGATCTCCACCAACCCGCGTCTAGATCCGGCGGTAACCGTCAACTACGAAACGGGTATCAAAGCTCGCACCGAGGGGGGGGATTTTCTGGATCTCGCTGTGTTCTACATGACCGTGAGCGACGAAATCATCCAGACCATCGCCGAAGGGGGTGTGTCGACCTACAGCAACGCGGGTAAGACCGAGAAGAAAGGGATCGAGCTTACCCTGCACACCCGGCCGATGGGAGGAATACAGCTGGGCGGCACCTACACCTACAGCGACTTCACCTTTGACGCCTTCAGCGAGCCGGTGACCACACGTCTGCCCACCGTGCCGCCGACCTTTGTTACCGAGAATATCTCCCGCGACGGTAACGCCCTGCCCTACATTCCGGAAAACCAGTACAGTCTGTTCGCTTATTGGCGCCACCCCTCCGGCCTCAAGGCACGTATCGACACCAACACCTGGGGGTCCTATTACATGGACAACGCCAATACCGAGAAATATCCCGGCTACGAATTTCTCACCAACCTGATGGTCGGCTGGGAAAAGGGCCCCTGGGATATCGTCTTCGATATCGCCAACATCTTTGACAAACGCTACGCCATGGAGGTCACCAAAGACACCACGGGCAAGGTGTCCTACCGTCCCGGAGCCCCCATCACGGCTTTCGGCAAGGTTATGTACCGGTTCTAGGAGAACGCCTATGCGATGGAAAACAATTGTAATTTTTCTCGGAGCCCTGGTGTTTTTCCTGGTCGCCGCCTCCACCCGCTTCTACGATTCGGCCCACAGCATGGGACTGATCAAAGCCGACGGCGGAAGAGCCCGCCACCCGATCGTGCTCGACCAGGGACTCGACCGCTATACCCTGATCGCCACCGCCACCGTGATCCCGCCTTATCGTGGCGACGTGCGTATAGCCGTCGAAGGAATGCCAGAGATGGAGGTGGAGATTGTCAACAACGTTCCGGCCCTCGATCTCTCGCCGCACCGGCAACCGCAACTCCGCGACGATGTCTTGGTCAATGTGAAGCCCCGCGATCGCATCGCCCTCTGGGTGGTTTTGAAACGCAAGGGTCCGGGGGTCGCTTCTGCAGGCCAGACTATTTCAGAAAAGCAAGCCAGGGAAGCCTCCCCGGAATGCTGTCCCGTGGTCGAAACCTCCCCTAGTCCTACGGGGGAGGTTTCGACGCAGCCGGAGCCTTCGGCTCAGATGCTGGCTTTTTACGACCTGAGCAGCGGCAAGCAGGTGCTCAGCATGCCGATCAGATTTCGGACGGAGAGAGGGGCAGGCCATGGCGAAACGCACTAACCCCAGGGTTCACAGGGGCTTCTTCCAACGCCACCGCACCCTCATCCTAATCATCAGCCTGCTGCTCTTTCTTCCGCCCCTGGCCCTGATTTTCCAGGTCTCGACGGGGGATGGCGACTTCTGTGGGCGCTGGTGCCCGCGCATGTTCTTCACCTGGCGGGAGGGGATGAGTCTCAACGCCTTCCTGATGGGGTTTGCGCGCAGCTTCCTCGGCGTCCTCCTGGTTCTGGTTATCCTGGCCGCGACCTTCTTTTTCGGGCGCTGGTGGTGCAGCCACCTGTGTCCGATCGGAGGCGCCACCGAACTGGGCAGTCGGCTGGTCCCCAACTGGTTAAAGATCAATTATAGCGCCATCCCGGCGCCACCGGTGCGCTACGGCTACCTGGCAGCCTATCTCATCGCACCGGCAGTAGGGCTCGGTAGTCTTTGCTGCACCTACTGCAATTTCGCCGCGGTGCCACGGTTTTTTGGAGCCCTCTACACCCAGGCCGACCTGGTCTACTTTTTCCGGATCTACGGCATTGTCAACCTGGTGCTGCTCTTCCTGCTTGGGTTTCTCGCCCGAGGGGGCCGCGCCTACTGCAACTTTCTCTGCCCGGTAGGGGCCCTCGACTCACTAGCCAATCGCTTTGGCGGCAGGTGGGGCAAACGTATCCGCATCGACACGCACAAGTGTACCGGCTGCGGATCCTGCAAACCGATCTGCCCGACGTGGGCCATCGCCATGGAGGGCCAGGGAGAACACAAAAAGGCGGTCATCGATCACCACTCCTGCATGCCCTGCGGGAAGTGCGAGCGAATCTGCGACGAAGGGGCGATCCGTTATGGCAAAAAGAGCTGAAAACTGGACCTGGTCGCTGCTGGCCACCGGAAGCGGTCTGGGCGCCGTATTGCTGTCAGCGGGTTGCGGGGGGATTTGCGGCGCCTGTTTCGGCTGCGCCGGACCGGGCCTCCTGCTGGCCACTGCGGCGATTCTTCGAAAGAAAAAGAAAGGGGTTGAAGACGACGCGGAGAGCGGCAGTTTATCCTCCGAAAACTAATCGTCAACGCCAAGCCCCCGGAGATCTACTCCGGGGGACTCTTTTTTATTGGATGCCGTTCAAGGCGCTACCCACCATTCCTGGCGCTCACCTCATGAAAGGGCTATCCAAAAAACCGTAACCCTATAATTGATATTTTCTCGGGCCTAATGCTGGTGTCGCCCCAACCCCTTGCTTCGACGAAACGCTTGCAGATAGCGGGCGTCCTCACTGTAGGTGGTGGGATAAATGGTCGGTACTGGCTGGGGAGTCAAGTCTTTGTTGACGTTCACAAAAGTAAACAGGCAGGAGTTGGAAAGCGCCTGACTGGTGCGGTCGCGGCTTATTCTCTGGATGTTTGCCTCGACGGACACCGATGTTTTTCCGGTGTAAACCACACGGGTGGTGAAGTGGAGTTTGTCCCCGAGACGGACGGGGTGAAAGAAATTGATCCGGTTCACCGCCACAATGACCGGTCGGTTGGGAGCCACCAGTTCCGCGCAGATCGACGAGAGTTCATAAGCTCGTCGGACCAGGTAACCACCGAAAATCGTGGTGGGAACATTCTCCTGCTCTGGGTACATGCGCTCCCAGGAATCGGCCACCAGCTGACTGGCGACCAGGCCATTGAAGTTCGGCTCCTCTTGGGCGCGATGCAAACGATTCAACAGGTCATATTCTTCCCGCGTGGGGGGCTCCTGCGCCACGCTCTGCGCTGTCCGGTAAGCCTCGCGACTGGCAATGGCATTCGCATAGCGCTGTTTTTCCAGGTCATCGGCGTACTCAAGCGGCGGTATTGTGACGCTCTCCGACTGACTACCGACACCGATCCTGGCCACCATGGTGAAAAAACAGGAGGCAATATGGACCTCCGGGTCGCCTGGATGTTCGACCCGGATGCCGACTTCCATTGACGTGCGACCGACATGATTGATCCGGGCCTTTATAACGAGATCACGGGCAACATCGGCGGCATGCTTGATCAGAATTTCGTCAATAGCGGCCGTCACCACGCGGGCTTCGGGATAGAATTGGCAAACGTATTGGAGCGCCGTTTCTTCCGCGACTTTGTCAAGGACCTCCAACAGACGACCGAAACGAAAGTTGCCGAGCAAGGGTTCATTTACGACCATGAAACCACGGCGCAGGGCGAGATCACTGGCCAAGGGGAGAGTTCGGTAAAAAGACGTGTCGTTAGGCCGGGACATATATCCGTCTCCATTGTGTTAGGGTGTTCAATGAAGAAAGAATAGTCTCAGCCTTGGGGATGTCAAACGAGACAGCCTGTGACGGGAAAAGCCTATAACCCTTGGCGTTGGCGATAGAGGTGTTCCTGAATACAATCCGAGAACGGGCGTGTAAATAATTTTGTGTTCCAATATATTGGAGCCATGGACATCAATCCCCTCAGTGCCAAACGAATCCGGGCTCTTCGCATCTGCCGTGGATCACCCAGGCTGCCTTGTTTTCCGAGGTATCAGGTGCTGCTTCAAAAGGGCGATTGCCTTGCCATGACGCTTGCCACCAGATCGATTTCAGCAATCCGACGCGCAAACCAGCGCGCTTTCTCGCGGCTATAACCACCATCCCATAACCTCCAAGGAGACCCGAATGGACGGGAAAACCATCGTGCATTGTACCTTCGAGCGGCATGCTGAACCGATTCTTGACATTTTTAATGACGCCATTCTGAACTCCACGGCACTCTTCGACTACAAACCTCGGACATCCGAGAGTATGGTTGCTTGGTTCGACGCCAAACGGGCCGGTGGTTTTCCGGTCATTGGCGTTGAAGACAGCGAGGGACGACTTTTAGCCTTCGGGAGCTATGGTACGTTTCGGGCATGGCCCGCCTACAAATACACCGTGGAGCATTCTGTTTATGTGCACAAGGATCATCGAAAAAAAGGACTTGGACGCGATGTCATGTGCGAACTGATCGCAACCGCCAGGCAGAAGGATGTCCATGCGATGATCGGCGGCATTGAGGCGACAAACACGGGAAGCATTGTGCTTCATGAAAAAATCGGCTTCAAGCATGTCGGCACCCTGCCGCAGGTTGGCTTCAAGTTCAGCCGGTGGCTTGATCTGGCTTTCTATCAGTTGCTCCTGGAATCGCCAGCCCGCCCGGTCGAAGACTGACGCGCGACGGGGTCTTATCCCACGATTGCGCTCCTGGTCGCTGCCGGGATTGCACGGGTCGCAAAAAACCTCCTGACTCTGCTTATTATCAACGAAAATTTCCACCTGCTCTCACCCGCTATCCGTATTCGCCAAACCAATCCACTTGAAATCCGACCACCTTTCGTTACCCTGAAGCTTCAGCAACTTGATTGACGAGTTCCAGGTAAAACAAGACCCAGATATGGGACAAAATACAAGGCAGCCCAACCTGGTGATTTCAGGTTGGGCTCCAGAGTGTCTGCACTTCTAACCATTTCAGGCAGTAAAATGCCTCTCACCTATGGCCAAGTCAAAACGAGTTGGAGAGAAAACCGGCCGACTCAGTGGAAACCGTCTCCAGATCGAATATATTTAAAGTACAGCGCGGTTTCACAACCTAACTATCGAAAAAGAAAAGGATGGTGTACCAGATGAAAAACTTCGAACTACTTCTGGATCATTGGTCGCCTCGACTGTTGAGTGTGTTGCGGATTATCACCGGTTTCCTGTTTATCCCCCACGGCACGCAGAAGCTTTTTGGGATGCCAGGCGGTAAGGAGGCGGCTGAACTCTTTTCCCTGATGGGCTTCGCCGGCATCCTCGAATTTTTCGGCGGCATTTTGATTTTGCTCGGGCTGTTTACCCGCTCGACCGCCTTTATCCTGTCAGGGCAGATGGCATTTGCCTACTTCATGGTTCACGCCCCGGAAGGCTTTTTACCGATTATCAACAAGGGCGAACTGGCCGTCCTCTACTGTTTTATTTTTCTCTATTTGTTTGTCGTCGGCGGCGGGCCGTGGAGCCTCGATGAGCTAAGGCGTAAACGGCTCTGATATACGACTGAAAAACGGCTGGTCAGTAATGCGGTAGATATTTCCCATTAACCCACCTCACAGTAAAGAAGCCATCCATAAAAAATAGATGGCTACATATACATTTCCATTAGGCCCAGCTTAAATATCTCCTTAGAGGGTGATTCTTTCTACGATGTCAGTTTTGGTCATTGCCCTTCCCTAGCATTCAACATGTTGCCATAACTATTCTCGTGTTACGGGGATCTTCGTTGCAGGCTTTTAATCGTTACACCACGTTAGGGCACTCAGTGCTTCATCCCAATTTTTATTCGGATCATAGTCGGAAATAAGGCCATCACCCTCGGGGCCATCCAAAAAGTTACTCATCCCGTGCAGTATCATATATTGAGGATGATAATCCGGCTTGCCCAAGTTTTTTACTTTACGACAAAAGTCTTTGGATTTCTGAGTGTTGTTATCTTTTATCTTCTCTGTCTCTAGGGTGAAACGGTCCCTCTTCTCCTGATCTAAACTGCCAAAGTTGTTTAAAATAAGGACCTGCCTGGCCCCGCTGGCTGTCTTATCAGAAACACGAGAAGCATCATATACAGCATATACACTGGCCAAGTAAAAAATCTGGGCCCCATCACTATCTCTGCCGTCCATGACACACCTTGCGGCACTCGCATAGAGGTCCGCTGGCGTATAGATGTTCTTCGCTTGATCGATAGTAATACACGGGAGATCATGCGATTTACCCAAACTGCCTTCGACATGTAAGTTTGTTATGTTTCCTTGCTTCTCTACAATGACATTTGGGTTTCTCGCTTGCTGTTCATGAATCGCACTTTCCCACGTTTCAGGAGGGTAACTATAGCGATCATTCTGCCATCGAGAACTTATCCCGATATCATAGCCATAATTGACGGTGATCCGAAGCAGGTCCTTCTCTTTCGCGGAAGGAAAATGGGCGAATGTTTCGTATGCAACCTGGTTCGCGGTCGCCTCACCCATCTTTTCGCTATCCGTCACAACAATTGTTACCGCCGTCCAATCAGCCTCTTTCCCATCGATAGAAGTCACACCCGAAGCGACTGATGCAACATGGATGTCCTTATTTTTCATAAGTTCTTGCTGGAGTGTCAACATCTCTGGGAATGTTCCCGTTTGCGAAATCATTGGGAAACCGACCAGCACACCAACGGCAATCAACCCAACCCAAAGAACAGTTATGACTATGTGCCCTTTCCAGATACCGGGCCTATAGAGCCTGCCACCTGGCTTGCATTGAACAACCAATGTGCCTGCGGCCAAATCATGAATGGACTGACGCGTATTGCGATTAAAAAGGTACAGGTAGAACAACAAACCGCCCATTCCAAAAACAACCAAAGCCAACAGCAGCGTGACGATCTGATTGTCAAGTGGTAGGACAAGTCCGTTGCAAAGGAATGGTAGAGAGAGAACAACATAACGCCATGCAGACTTAGCCAATGAGATATGGGAACCATCCTCAGCGTCAACAACCCGGATCTTCATCAACCGCTTACCAAGCGTCTGGCCTTTCCCAACAGCACTGTTCAGCAGACCGAAATACAGGATAGCGAAGACAAACCCGACTAAGCGCCCGAATTGCCCCATTTGTGCAAATTGATCAAAGAAAAAGACACCGAGCACCGTCCCCCAAACACCCAGTAGGATTGTGTCAAAGACGAAGGCCAATATTCTTCTCCAGAACCCGGAAAGGTTCGGTTTGCATATGGTGGATTTCGACGTCTTTGGTTGCACCGGGAATGATTTAGTTGCAGCGGGTTTGTCTGCGGTGGTAGTCGCATTTTCAGCAGGAACGGACTTTAACGGTTCGGGCTCTTTTTGAGCAGGGATAATTTCGCAAATGGCACCCGCACTTTCAAAGGCTCTTTGATATTTTTGAGCGATGGTTAGCTCAAGGTTGGACTTGATCGTGACAGGGCGTCCAGTGAAAATTGCACAAACCTTCTCTGGCGACATTTTAAAGATTGCCGCCAAGCGCTGTTGCACCTCGTCTACCAAAGCCCCCTTTTTGACTTCCCCTGAAAAGACAACATTGAATAGTTCGGGATCCATCCGCCCTCCTCGCTAGCTCAAATTTTAAACACCCAAAACGCTATCAAGACATAACAAGCCATCTGCAACTTTACATCTGCCCCTGGTGGCCTGGCTGTCCAATTGTCAGGACCCGTCGCTTTGCGTCATCAGGTTACTCTGATTTTGCCCTCACAGAAGTATGAATTCTCATTCACCAAGAAGCTTACTCGCACGACAATTTACCGGAATTATTATATCTGTCAAATCTTATATACATTGAAAGCTGTGTCAGAAGCCTCATGAGAGAAAAAAATCACATCACACTATTTTTAGGCGAGAACCCCCAATTCGGGAAGCCAGTAGCCATGATAATTGATGGATGGCGTTAGACCAAGAATGCCTGGATAGTTTTGACTGATAACATGTGAAAGGTTTTACGCAAAAACACCTGGATGGAGTTCAGAAGAAAAAGTAAATTCTGACCAAGGGTCATTTTTTTACTGACCTTTGGCCGCCCGTAAACCTCCCAAAAACCAAGCCAACGGTCAAAACTCATGAGATTTGCGAAAGACTGCAACTGCCGCACCGATGTGCCATACCCGGGTCAGACCCGATGCGTTTTCATAGGTTCAGCGGATATGTTTGGAGTGCTTAGGTGTAAGAAATTGACGCGTTGTTTACAGAATCCGATAATATCGAGGGGAGGATTTTGTAAACATGGTCATGCACAAAAACATTCGGTTAACGCCTCATGATCGGCAGAAGATCTGGCAGCTTTGGCAGACTGGCGAATACAAGGTCAGTCGCCTGGCAGAACTCTACCGGGTTTCGAGGCCAACGATCTACAAGATACTCGCACGGGCCAGGAAGCAGGAGTTTGTACCCCGCAAGAGTGTCAACGATCGTTTTCGTAGCCTCAAGTATGGGCTGAAGCGGCTGGCTAAAGTCGAGCGCGAACTCGAAGAAAAACGAAAAAGAGAAGCCAGACGCTACAACAAATCATATCCTGGAGAGCTGGTTCACTTCGACAGCAAGCGGCTCCCGTTGATCAAGGGCGAAGATCAGACGCTGCCACGCGAGTATCTGTTCGTCGCCATTGATGATTATTCCCGGGAACTCTATGCAGGGGTATTCCCGGACAAGACACAACACAGTGCCGAACTCTTTCTGCGTCAGGTGGTCGATGAATGCCCTTACACCATCGAATACACCTACTCAGACAACGGCAAAGAATTTAAAGGCACTGGCGAACATGCTTTCGTCAAGGCTTGTAA